>JAAZJL010000095.1 GCA_012800355.1 Erysipelotrichia bacterium
AAGAAGGAAATACTACTGTTGAAAAAGTTTTTCCAGGGTCAGTACATTTAATTGAAGGTTATGTTGGACACAGAACAGTAAACACTTCAGATGAAGAAGCATTGAAAATAGGATGCTATTGGAGTAAACATACAAAAGGTTATAATAGACAGGCAATGTTAGATTGTCCGTTTACAATTAATATTTATTTAGAAAACGGAAAGGAAAAATTAAAACAAAATGTTTAAAGATTTGGCATTAGATTATTATCGAAAAGAAAATGATTTATCTTGTTCTGAGTCAATGATTAAAGCTGGCAATGAATACTTTAATTTGAATATGACTGAAGACTGTTTTAAAGCTTTTAGCGGATTTTCAGGGGGTATGTATGGTAATTGTACCTGTGGAGCTGTGACTAGTGCTGTAGCTATTTTATCACTATTGTATGTTGAGGAAAACGGAGCTCATAACTCACCTCTGATGAAAAAGAAAATTGGAAAATTTATTGAACTATTTAGAGATGAAATGTCTTCAACAGAGTGTGGACCGTTAAAAGAGTTGCATCACACAAAAGAAATTAGATGTCAAAAAATGGTGGCTGTTGCTGCTGAATTAGTAGAAAAAGTGGTGAATGAAAAAACGGACTATGAATAAACATAGTCCTTTATCTAATTCTTTCACTTATATTAATTTTTGTGGTAAAATTAATTGATGTGGAAATTCTTAAGAAGGTACAGATATGAATAAAAAATATAGCAGAAAAAGAAATTTTAGATTCAACAAAATAGGACTAATGGTTCTAGATGCTTTTTTTGTGATTTTATCAATGCTTGTTTCCTTATTATTAAGACACAACGGTTTGATTAATACAGTTTATTTAGAGCGCTTAGCAAAAGTAGGGATTCTAATAATTATCTTTGACCTTGCTATATTTTATTACAAGAGTTTTTATCATTCTTTATGGGAATATGCTTCAATACAGGAGTTAACAAATATTGTTATGGGCACCTTTTTAGCTTCTGTTGTAAATATTGTAATTTTTGAACTAACCCTTAATTCAATGCCAAGAAGTTGTTATTTCATCTTCTTTATGTTGTTAACGATGTTAGTTGGGGGCTATAGGTTTATTTATCGTTACTTTGTAAGTGATATGCGAAGAAAAAAGAGCGAGAATAAATTTACTAGTCATGTAATGATTGTTGGTGCTGGAAATGCTGGTGAAATAATTGCCAGGGAAATATTTGCTTCAAAGGAAATAAATAAAAAGGTTGTTTGTTTTATTGATGATGATCCTAATAAAAAAGGTTCGTTTTTACATAATGTAATTATTTATGGTGATAGAAATAGCATTAAGGAAGCTGTTGACAGATTTGATGTTGATGAAATATATGTCGCTATACCTAGTGCTACAGGCGAGCAGATGATTGAAATATTGAATATATGCAATGAAACAAAGAAACATACGGAAGTTTTACCAGGAATTTTCCAATTAATTAATAAAGATATTAAACTTTCAGATTTGAAAGAAGTAGAAATTGAAGACTTATTAGAAAGATCGCCAATTGAAGTTAATTTAGATGAAATTATGGATTACATAAATTATAAGACTGTTTTAATAACTGGCGGAGGAGGCTCTATTGGTTCGGAACTATGTCGTCAAATTGCTAAAAATAACCCTAAAAAGTTAATAATCTTAGATATTTATGAGAATAACTTATATGATATTCAAATAGAACTAAAACGAGATTATCCGTATTTAGATTTACATGCACTAGTAGCCTCGGTAAGAGATGAAGGAAAAATTGATAAAGTTTTCCAACAATACAAACCAGATATTGTGTATCATGCCGCAGCACATAAGCATGTTCCACTTATGGAGGATGCTCCAAATGAAGCAGTTAAAAACAATGTTTTTGGTACCTATAATGTCGCTGAAGCCTGTTATAAGTACGAAGTTGAAAAGATGGTTTTAATTTCAACCGATAAAGCAGTAAATCCTACTAATATAATGGGAGCAACTAAAAGAATCTGTGAAATGATTATTCAAGCCTATGCGAATAAATCAACAAAAACAGAATTTGTAGCAGTAAGATTTGGGAATGTTTTGGGCTCTAGTGGTTCGGTTGTTAACCTATTTAAACAACAAATTGCTAAAGGTGGACCAGTTACTGTAACTGACCCAAATATTATTAGATATTTTATGACTATTCCTGAGGCAGTATCGCTTGTTTTACAAGCTGGATACTATGCAAAGGGTGGGGAAATCTTCATCTTTGATATGGGTAAACCAGTAAAGATATTAGATATGGCTAAAAAACTTATTAGATTGTCTGGGTATGAACCTGATAGAGATATCAAAATATCATTTATTGGTTTAAGACCTGGCGAAAAATTATATGAAGAGCTATTAATGGATGAAGAAGGACTTCAAGAAACTCCAAACCATTTAATTCATATTGGTAAACCAATTGAAATGGATTATGCAAGATTTTTTAAACAATTGGTTGATTTGAAAGAGTTAGCTTATGAGGAAACAAAATCTATTAAAAAAGCAGTTCAAGAAATTGTTCCTACATATATAGAAAAGGAAGGGAGTTAATATTATGAACATTAAACCATTTGAAAAAAGAATATATTTGTCGACTCCTACTATGCATGGTGATGAATTGAAATATATGGTTGAAGCTTATGAAACAAATTGGATGTCTACGGTTGGTGAAAACATTAATCAAGTTGAAAAAATAACTTGTGAATTTTTAGGCTGTAAATATGCTGTTGCTTTGACAAATGGTACTTCAGCATTACATTTAGCAATGAAATTAGCTGGTATAAAACAAGGTGATAAAGTATTTTGTTCTGATATGACTTTTTCAGCAACTTTAAACCCTGTTGTTTATGAAGGTGGCATACCTGTTTTCATTGATACAGAAAGAGATAGTTGGAATATGTGTCCAATAGCTTTAGAAAAAGCATTCGAAATTTATCCAGATGTAAAAGTTGTTGTAGTTGCTAACTTGTATGGTACTCCAGCTAAGTTAACCCAAATAATAGAAATCTGTAAAAAGCATAAGGCAATTTTGATAGAAGATGCTGCAGAATCTTTAGGCGCAACTTACAAAGGTCAACAAACTGGAACTTTTGGCGATTATAATGTTATTTCTTTCAATGGAAACAAGATTATTACTGGTTCTAGTGGAGGAATGTTATTAACTGATGACTTAAAAGCAGCTAACAAAGCTCGTAAATGGTCAACCCAAGCAAGAGAAAATGCTCCTTGGTATCAACATGAAGAGATTGGTTATAATTACAGAATGAGCAATGTTATTGCTGGTGTAGTTAGAGGACAGTTTCCATATTTAAAACAACATATTGCTTTAAAGAAAGCCATTTATTTAAGATATAAAGAAGGTTTCAAGGATTTGCCAGTAACGATGAATCCTTATGATGAATCAATAATGGAACCTAACTTTTGGTTAAGTTGTTTGCTGATTAATGAGGAAGCGATGTGTAAACAGGTTAGAGGCGATAAAGATGTTTGTTATATATCTGAGCCTGGCAAAAGTTGTCCAAGTGAAATATTAGATGAATTAGCTAAGTATAATGCTGAAGGTAGACCAATTTGGAAACCAATGCATCTGCAACCTTTTTATCGTAACAATCCATTTATAACAGTAGAAGGAAGTGGTAGGGCTACTAGTAATGCTTACATTGCTAGCGATTCAATTGATGTTGGGGCAGATATTTTTCAACGTGGCTTATGTTTGCCTTCAGACATTAAAATGACACCAGAACAACAAGATATTATTATTGAAATAGTTAAAGGATGTTTTAGGTAGTATGCATAAAAAGGGGATATATAAAAGGTATATTAAAAGACCACAAGATTTTTTGTGTGCATTAGTAGCTTTAATAGTTCTTAGTCCGCTAATTATTGTCTTAGTTATCCTTGTTCAAATAAAAATGGGGTCTCCAATTTTATTTTCTCAAGATAGACCTGGTAAAGATGGTAAAATATTTAAGCTATATAAATTTAGGAGCATGACTAACCAAAGAGATGAAAATGGAGAGTTATTAGCCGATGAGTTAAGATTAACCAAATTCGGAAAATTTCTTCGCTCAACAAGTTTGGATGAATTACCAGCTCTAATTAATATTTTAAAAGGAGATATGGCAGTTGTTGGACCACGACCTTTATTAGTCCGTTACTTAGAAAGATATGACAAACATCAAGCAAGAAGACATGAAGTAAGACCAGGCCTTACAGGGTTAGCCCAAATTAGTGGTAGAAATGCATTGTCATGGGAAGACAGATTTAATCTTGATGTCGAATATGTTGATAATATCTCATTTTTAGGCGATTGGAAAATTATCTTCAAAACAGTTGCGACAGTTTTAAAAAGAGAAGGAATAAACTCTTCTACTTCTTCAACAATGGAAGAGTTTAAAGGTTCAACTAAAAGTTAAGAGGTTGGGTAGAAAATGAGAATTTTATTTATTACACTTATTGATTTAAGATCAATTAACGATAATGACATGTATGCTGCTTTGATGAGAGAATTTGTAAAAAGGGGACATGAAATGTTTATTGTTTCCCCTTATGAAAATACAGAAAAAATAGAAAATAAACTAATTTTAGAGAATGCCAAAGGAAGCGAAATACAATCAACGATTTTAAAGGTTAAAACTGGAAGCATTCAAAAGACCAGTAGTATAAAAAAAGGAATTTCAACATTGTTGATTGAATATCAGATTTTAGCAGCTATAAAAAAATATTTTAAACATATTAAGTTTGATTTAGTTTTATATTCAACACCACCAATTACAATTGTTAAACCTATTAGTTTTATAAAAAAGAGAGATAAAGCTAAGACTTTTTTAATGCTTAAGGATATTTTCCCTCAAAATGCTGTTGACTTGGAAATGTTAACAACAACTGGTTTAAAGGGAATAATATATAAAATGTTTAGAAAGAAAGAAAAAAAGTTGTATAGAATATCCGATAGAATTGGATGCATGTCACAAGCTAATGTTGATTTTTTATTGAAACAAAATTCAGAAATACCAAATGATAAAGTTTCGATATGTCCAAATGGAATCGAAGTGATTAATAATGAGGTAAACGAAGAAAAAAGGATTAGATTGAGAAAAAAGTATGGCTTATCTTTGGATAAACTGGTTTTTGTTTATGGTGGCAATTTAGGAGAACCACAAGGGATACCATTTATTATCAAGTGTTTAGAGCATGAAAAAAACAATGAAAAAGTGGAATTCTTAATTGTGGGCAGTGGCACTCAATATAAGAAATTGCAGTTTTATATGGAAGAAAATAAACCGAGCAACGCAAAACTATTATCGTTTATACCAAAAGATGAATATGATCAACTGGTAAGTGTTTGTGATGTAGGTTTAATCTTTTTAGATTATCGCTTCACTATTCCAAATTTTCCAAGTCGTTTGTTAGCCTATATGCAAAGTAAGCTACCAGTTTTAGCTGCCATAGATCGAGCTACTGATTTAGGAAAAGTAATAGAGAAAGGAAACTTCGGCTTTTCTTGTGATAGTAATAGCGTACAACAATTTTCTGAATATGTTGACAGATTTACCAAGCTTGACAATCTTAAAGTGTTGGGCGAAAATGGTTATCAATATTTGTTGAAACATTATACTGTTAGTGTTGTTTATGATAGCATTATTAAAGTTTTGTAAAAGAAAGGCTTGAAAATGAGAAAAAAAACACTAAAGAATATTATTTATTTGTATGGTATGAGTGTTTCAAAGATAATGTTTTCGTTATTAACACTTCCTTACTTAACTAGAGTTTTAACAACTGATTCTTATGGGATTGTTTCGTATGTGAAAACAATCATGTCATATATGCAATTAATAGTAGATTTCGGTTTTTCGTATTCTGCTACAAAGGATATTGTTGAAGCTACTAAAATAGGGAAAGAGGATATTGAAAAAGTTGTAGGGAATACTTTGCTGGCTAAAATTATTTTGGTGATTATTGCTTTTATAATTTTATTTATCATTTCACTGTTTATTCCAATATTAAAAGAAAATATTTTATTCACATTGTTGTCGTTTATTCCTGTAGCCTCAACAATTTTATTGTTTGACTTCTTGTTTAAAGGGCTGGAAATGATGCATGTATCAACTACTAGGTTTGTTGTCACAAAAACTATTTCCACAGTATTTACAATAATTTTAATAAAAAATGATTCTCATATATTGTTAATACCAATACTAGATATTATCGGAACTATTGTGGCTGGACTGCTGGTAATGTGGGAAATGTCAAAATTAAAGATAAAATTGAGATTTACTTCACTTAAAGAATCTATTATAAAATTAAAGGAATCTGCTGTTTATTTTCTTTCTGATTTCTCTACTACAGCGTTTGGTGCCTTAAACACAGTAGTTATTGGCATGTATTTATCAAAAACCGAGGTTGCTTACTGGAGCTTGGTAACTTATATGTTATCAGCTGTCATGAGTTTTTATACTCCAATAACAGGAGGTATTTATCCAGATATGGTAGCACATAAAACCTTTTCGCTTGTTAAAAAACTATTAAGGTTTTTTATGCCAATCATTTTTCTTGGATGTATCTTTACTCTAGTGGTAGCTAAATATGCTTTAATTATTATCGGTGGCCAAGAATATGCTGCTGCAACCAGTTTGCTGAGAGCAATGACACCTTTATTAGCATTAAGTTTTCCAGTCATGTTAATTGGCTGGCCAACACTAGGAGCTATTGGGAAAGCTAAGGAAGTAACAACCTCAACAATTATCTCAGCAGTTTTCCAAGCAACGGGATTAATCTTTTTAGTTATTATTGATAAATTTAGTCTACTTAATATTGCTACAGTTAGACTATTAAGTGAAACAGTTTTGTTAAGTGTAAGAACTTTTTTCTGTTACAAAAATAGGTACTTATTTTCTGATTATAAAACGAAAAAAAGTACAGCATAAAATTTCAAGATATACTTGTTTTAAATGCAAACAATAAAGGTAAGAGTTTGAAATCTTTAATTGTTTGCCGAGTACAAAATATTTAATTGCCCAAGGATTGATTATGAAAGAAAAAAATAACTGCTTACCTTTTTATGAAACAGAAGGAATTGTAATCCATGGAAGAGGAAATGGAAGGCTTTTAGGTATGCCAACCGCAAATTTGAAGATTGAAAATGATGACAAATTACCAAAACCAGGAGTGTATATATCAAGAATATATTTGAATGAGCAACCTTTTTATGGTGTCACTCATATAGGAAAACGTCCAACCATTGATGATGACAATGATATATCATTTGAAACACACATTTTAAATTTTAATGAGGATATATATGGTCAAAAATTGAAGATACAGTTATTTTCTAAAATTAGACCGATAAAAAAATTCGCTGAATTACCAGCCCTCTTTGATCAAATCAGAAAAGATTGTGTTGTTGCTCAAGAATACTGGGGAATAAAACAGTCGGATTTAGAATTATTTATGGATATCGTAAAACATCAAGTGAAAATAAATAATCAAGAAATTTTGTTGTCTAGTAAAGAGTTTGATGTTTTATATCTATTATATTCAAATCCAGATGTGATATTTACAAAAAAACAGATTTATGAAGCCATTTGGCATAAGAAAGCAAATGATATTTCTAATGTGATAGAAAATACAATTTATAGAATAAGAAGAAAAATTAAAGAAAATTATATAGATTATGATTTTATTAAAACAATTAAGGGATATGGTTACAAATTTAAAAAGTAATAGATTTATAAAAATGTCTAACAATATAATAAGAAACTGTAAAAACAGTTTTTTTATTATGGGTATATAAAAAAGGTATAACAAACATATAAATACACTTTAATTGAATAGCTAAATTTGATGTTATACTAAAAGTGTGAACAAGAGGTGATTTAAATGAAAATGTACGTTCAACAAAAGGTTTTTAGATTAGCTGATGAATTTATCGTTTATGGAGAAGACCAGCAGCCATTATATTATGTTTATGGAAAATTGTTTTCTTTTGGTACACAACTAAGTATTTGTGATACTAACAATCAAGAAGTTGGTTCAATAAAACAGGAATTGTTTTCATTTTTGTCAAGATATTATTTCTATATTGATAATGTCAAAAAAGGGGAAATAGTGCGAAGATTTAATGTGTTTTATCCTAGTTATCGTATCGAAGGATTAGATTGGGAATGTGAGGGTGATTTTTGGGCTCACAATTACTCTATAAACAGTGACATCGGTACCATCGCTACAATAGAAAAAGAATGGCTATCTTGGGGTGATTTTTATACCATCGATGTAAATGATGAAAAAAACGTTTTAATAGTTTTGATGATTTGTCTAACAATAGATGCTTGTTTGCAAGCAAGAAATGATTAACATCACTTTTTAATGATAATAAAGGAAGAGTAGATTATGTTTGAATTTTTGTTTGATTCGATGTTTGTAGTTGTTCCAATTTTTGTTTTAGCGATATTTGTTTTTGTTGCTTACAATTTAATTAGTCAGAAAATAAAGGATGACAGATCTCCTATTTTAAAAGTAGAAGCAACAGTTGTAGCTAAAAGAATTAACACTTCAACAAGCTCTAATTTCCATCATCATGGAACAAATAGTATGCATCATCACCATCATACTTCAACAAATACTCGTCATTATGTAACCTTTGAACTAACCAATGGTGAAAGAAAAGAATTTAATGTTTGGGGTAATGAATATGGTTTGTTAGTTGAAAATGATTATGGTTATTTAACTTATCAAGGAAGTAGATTTAAAGGATTTGAAATTATATCTTAATTGTTTTACTTGTTACTTTTAAATTAATAAATTAAAATAGATATGTTAACTTAGAAAGAGAGAGTTATGAATATGAAAAAACTTTTACAATTACTATTAGTAGTGTTAATGGTTTTATCTTTATTTGGATGTAAAAAACCTGAAGTGATAACAGAAGAACCACTTGATGAAACTTTCCAGCAAATTATCGATGAGTGGTTTGTTGAAGATATGAGCGAAGATTATTTAAGTCTTCATTTTGGTTTAGTCAACCCGAAAGACTTTGGCATTGAAAATGTTGAAGTTACTTTAGGAGAAATTGAAATTGAAGATGATTATGATGGTTATCTTAAAAGGCTAGAAGTTTTAAATAACTATGATATTACCAATTTAAGCAGAACACAATTAATAACCTATAAGGCATTAATTGCCTATTATAATCAACAACAGGCATATTTAGAATCGGAATATGATTATGGTTTTGTTTTTACTCCTAATAGAGGTGTAAACAACAACTTAATTACCAATTTCACTGAATTTGAACTTAGAAATGAACAGGATGCTAAAGACTTTATTATCTTAGTTTTAGATAGCGGAAGATATATGGATTTATGTATTGATTACACAAAACAGCAAGCAACAGAAGGCATTGTTCAAAATGATGCTGTAATTGATAAAGTTATCGATTCTTGTGAAAGATTTATTTCACGTGTTGAAGATAATGAAGTTATCAAAGCTTATAATGCTTCTATTGAAAAGTTACAACTACCTAATGAAGAACAACTAAAACAACAGTTAGCTGATGCAGTTATTAATACCTTAATTCCAGCTTATCAAAGAGTAATTGACTTGTATAACAGTCTATATGGCAAGTGTAAAAATCCTGATGGTTTATTCTACTATGAAGGTGGAACAGATTATTATGAATTGATATTTTTAGGCGGAGTTTCTTCAACTGAAAAAACAGTAGATAAATGGGCAGCAACCTTAAGAGGATCAATTAAAAGTATCGTCAAAAACATTTCAACTGTATCTAACAAGATGAGTTATAATGACTACAACAAATGGTCAAAAGGTACTAATCATTATAATTATAAAGATCCTTATGAAATGATAGAACATATTAAAAGTCAAATGCCTAAAGATTTCCCAGCAATTCCTAAAGTGGAATACTCAGTGAATTATTTAGATCCTTCAGTAGCTAGTGAAAATATTGCAGCATACTATTTAGTTGCTCCACTTGATAATTTAACTAATAACGTTATTAAATGTAATGAAACTTATAGTAAAGATTCACCAGATGACATGGCCATTACTTTATCTCATGAAGCTTATCCTGGTCATTTATATCAGCATACTTATTACTTCACTCACCATCCTTCTCAGAAAGTCAGATACAATGTTGGGTTTATCGGATATTCTGAAGGTTGGGCAATGTATTCAGAAGAATACGGTTATAAATATTTTGAAAAGAGCAAAGAGATTAGAGAAATTGAAATCTTATACTTAAAGTTTAACTATTACTTACAAGCTTATTGTGATATGTTAATTAACTATTATGGTTATCAGGTTGATGATTTAGCTATGTACTTAACGGAATTCTTTAATGAAAGTTATGCACAAAGTCTAGCGGAGAATATTTATGATACATTAATCGGTGATCCAAGTATGTTTACTCCATATGCTTTAGGGTATTATCAAATGACATCATTATATGACAGAACTCAAAAAGCATTAGGTGATAAGTTTAACGTTAAAGAATACAATACATTAATTCTTGATACAGGTGATGTAGATTTTGATACATTAACTTGGATAGTTGATGAATATATCACTTCAAAAACAAACCCTGAAAAATAGAAAAGCAAGGAGAACAAAGAAATGTTCTCCTTTCTTGTGCTTAATGTTACTTTATTCACAAACATAATAAAATTAGTTATTTTTTATTAAAAATTTGATATCATTATAATAGATAGAGATGATTACAATGGAAAATAATGTAAAAAGAAAGGGAGGATTGTATGATTTTAACAAAAGATCAACAAGCTATTCTCGATGGTAGTAAAGGAGAAACCATGGCAAAAGTCATGAAAACTTTAGTAATGTACGGGAAAGCTTTTGATGCTGAAAAAATGGTAGAGGTTACAAGTAAACATAATCATCTTGTAACCTCTTTTGGTTTGGGAGTTATAGAACCGGTCTATCAATTAATGGACAAATTAATTGAAGCGGATGCTGTTTCACAACAAACTTTTAGTGTTGACCCAAGACCAGTAGATAAAAACGTACCTGCCAACTTTATTCAAAGACTTGTCTTCAATAAATTTATGTATAATAAGCAAGATTTCTATGAAGAACAACTACAAAAATTAGGTTTAATGGATAAAGATGCGTTTACTTGTACCTGTTACATGGATCAGGTAGGAAATAAACCAAACAAGGGCGAAATATTATCTTGGTCTGAATCTAGTGCTGTTGTTTATGCTAACTCAGTATTAGGAGCAAGATGTAATAGAAACTCAGGTATTATGGACTTAATGGGTTCAATTGTTGGCTATGTTCCTTATTTTGGTTTATTAACTGATGAAGGAAGGAAAGCGAAGTGGATTATTAAAGTTGAAACTACCAAAAAACCTGAAGCGCAACTGCTTGGCAGTGCTATTGGCATGAAAGTTATGGAAGATGTTCCTTATGTAATTGGATTAGATAAGTGGTTGGGCAGTGAATTAACAGAAGAAGCATGTACCTATTTAAAAGATTTTGGAGCAGCAACTGCTTCAAATGGTGCTGTAGGACTGTATCACATCGATAATTTAACACCTGAAGCTAAAGAATTAGGAAAAAAATTAATTTTAAAAGATGCTAAGGAATATGTGATTGATGATAAAGAGCTACAAAGAATTTATGATAGTTATCCAATTATGTGGAAAAAACTAGATGCAAAACCAAAATTATGTTTTATGGGTTGTCCACATATGTCTTTACAACAATTAAAAGACTGGACTGATAAAGTTGAAAAAGCTTTAAAAGAGTACGGAAATAGTAAAGTAGTTGTTCCTACTGTCTTTACAGCTGCTCCAGCAGTAATTAAGGAATTTAAGAAAACAGAACATTATGGTCGTTTTGCTAAAACAGGAATCATTTTATCTTACATCTGTCCACTAATGTATATGAATAATCCTACTTGCGGGAAAATGCCAGTAATTACATCAAGTAATAAACTGCGTACATATACTAATGCTAGGTATTATACCGATGATGAAATTCTGGTTCAAATCACTAAAGGAGGTAAATAGTTATGAGGCAATTTAAAGGTAGAGTAATAACTCCAGGAACAGTAACTGCTGAAGCGGTAGTAACACGTGCTGGTTTTAACACTTTAGCTTCTTTACAAAAATCACTTCAATTTGGTGATGATACTGCTAAGGTGACAGACCAAAACAACCCAGATTTATATGGCAAACCAATTGCAGGAAAAGCTTTATGTTTACCACAGACAATTGGTTCAACTACTGGTGGTCTGGTATTATATTGTGCTTGTGCAATGAAAAGAAATCCAGCTTGTATGTTGTTTGCTAATGCTATTGACTCGTTAGCTTGTGCTGGTGCAGTATTAGCGGAAGTATGGGTTGATGATGTTACAATGCCAGTTGTCGATAAATTAGGTGATGAATTTTTAAACTATGTAAAAGATGGAATGACAATAACCATTAAAGAAGATGGTATTGTTGAAGTGGAGGGATAGAATGGAAGAAAAATATAATGCATTATTTACTCCTTGGAAAATAGGAAATTTAGAAATTAAAAACAGAATCGTAATGTGTCCAATGGGTGGAACAAGTATCTTTGGATGGATGGAACCAAACCACTTTGATAAAGAAGCAGCAAACTTCTTAATGGAAAAAGCTAAAAACAATGTTGGTTTGGTTATTCCAGGAATTGCGCCAATTAGAGACCCAATGGGTGGTATGTGGTTATACCAAAACAAAGGTAAATTTAAAAAACTAAAAGAGTTTATGGATGAATTCCATAAAACAGGGGCAAAAATGTTTATTCAATTAACTGCTGGTTTTGGTAGAGCAATGGCAGTCAACCATTTAATGGTTTTAATGCTAAAAAATAAAGTAATTGGCACTTTAGGTAAGCCTATATTTGATATGGATTATATTACTGCTAGTGCTTCAGCTACTCCAAATAGATGGGCAGATGATATCTATTCTCGTCCAATGACAAAAGAAGAAATTAAGGAAATAGTGGAAGCCTTTGCTAAAACTGCTAAGTTATGCATGGATGCAGGTGTTGATGGAGTAGAAATTCATGCTGTTCATGAAGGTTATTTATTAGACCAATTTACCTTAAAATACTCTAACTTTAGAGATGATGAGTATGGTGGTTCTTTTGAAAATAGATATCGTTTCCCAGTAGAAATAGTTCAAGCTATTAAACGTGAATGTGGCAAAGATTATCCAGTATCATTAAGATATTCAGTTGTTTCTAAAACTAAAGGATTTAGAAGTGGAGCTTTACCTGGAGAAGAATACGAAGAAGTAGGAAGAGACATGGAAGAATCTGAAAGAGCAGCTAAGTATTTACAAGATGCAGGATACGATATGTTAAACTGCGATAATGGTACTTATGATGCTTGGTATTGGGCTCATCCACCAGGATACATGGATAAAAACTGTAACTTAAAATATGTTGAACATATTAAAAAGTTTGTTGATATTCCAGTTGTTTGTGCTGGTAATATGGATGTTGCTGATGGAGCAAAAGCAGTTGAAGAAAATAGGATAGATGGCTTAGGTATCGCTAGACAATTCTTAGTTGATCCACAGTGGGTTACTAAATTAATGGAAGGCAGAGTTGAAGATATTAAACCATGTATACGTTGTCATAATGCTTGCTTTACCATGGCAAAATATGAAGGAAGCGCGAATGACCAAGATTTAATTGATGCTTTAAAGATGGCAAGATGTGCATTAAATCCAATTACCATGCAAACTAAAAAATATAAAGTTGTAGAAACTAACAATCCTAAAAAAGTAGCTATTGTCGGTGGAGGCATTGGTGGAATGGAAATTGCACTACTGTTAAAAGCTAGAGGCCATCAACCAATAATCTATGAAAAAAGTGATGTCTTAGGCGGAATATTTATTCAGGCTGCTAATTTCCCATTTAAAGGAAATGATAAGAAACTACTTGATTGGTATCGCAAAGAGATTAAAGAAAAAGAAATTGAAGTACATTTCAACACTGAAATAACTGATATTGCAGCATTAGACGCTGATGAAGTAATTATTGCAACTGGTTCTAAACCAAAAACTTTGCCAGTTAAAGGTTTTGATAAAACAATAGATGCGACTGACTATTTAAGAGGTGCAGAAGTTGGTGAAAATGTTGTTGTCATAGGTGGAGGTTTAACAGGATGTGAAGTTGCTTATGATTTAATCTTAAAGGGCAAAAAACCAGTTGTTGTTGAGATGAAAAATGACTTGATTGCGGTTAAGGGTGTCTGTTTAGCTAACAGTTCATTCTTAAGAGAAATGTTGGCTTATAAAAAAGCACCAGTTTACTTAAATTCAGTAGCAACTGAAATTAGAGACGATGGTGTAACTATTAAAGACAAAGATGGAAAAGTTACTGACATCAAAGCAGATAGTGTTATTTCAGCAGTTGGATACAATCCTGATCCATTAGTTTCAAGAACTAAAAATGTTCATTTAGTTGGTGATTGTAGAAAAGTGGGTAACTTAAGAACAGTCATTTGGCGTGCTTGGGATGTTGGAATGAAAATTTAACAAACTAAAAGACAAGTTTTAAAAAACTTGTCTTTTTTATGCTTTAATCTTTTTTATTTACTATATTAATTCAACTTCTTGTAAAGTTGGAATAGAATCAGCTGCTCCTTTTCTTTGCACAGTGATGGAACTTGCTTTGGTCGCTAACAGTAAGCATTCTGATGGTTCAAGACCTTGAGATAGACCATATGAGAAATAACCCATAAATGTATCCCCAGCTCCAACTGTATCAATGGCTTTTACTTTGAAAGCTTCTTGATAAATTCTTTGCTCATTGTCTTGATAATATGCACCCATACTACCTAAAGTTAAAACGACTCTAGCATTTGGATACATAACTTTTAATTCATCAAGAATTCTAAGAGGATCTGTTTCGTTGGTAAAGCCTTTCCCTTCTATTTCATTGATAAAGAAATAATCAATTTTATTTAATGGATAAGTGTAAATATCATCATTAAATGGAGAGGGATTTAACATGATAGTTAAACCAAGTTCACTAGCTTTATTGATTAAGTATATTTGATTATTAATCTCATTTTGCAAAATCAATAAATCACCTTTTCCAAATTTAGCTAAAACTGAGTCAATGTATTCAGTTGTAATTGTTTGATTACTACCACCATAGATAAAGATAGAGTTTTCACCTGTTTCATCTATTTGGATAATGGCATGACCATTAGGATTGTCTACTTTATTAAGATAAGTGGTATCTACTTTATTTTCAGTCAATACTTTTTCTAAAACTTTAGCATCATTACCGATGTTACCCGCTAAGTAAACATGTACACCACTTCTAGCTAAAGCAATGGCTGCATTTAACCCTTTGCCACCAGCAACAATATTATATTCTTTAGCAAAAATAGTTTCTTTTGGTCTAGCAATATTTTTCACATAATAATTATGGTCGATATTTAATGAACTAAAAACTAAAATTTTCATAGTTAATTCTCCTTTAAATTATTATAACATTAAATAAATAACAAACTAAGGGCAATTGCTAGCTGTCCTAAATAATAAAGTAATAAGTTAGCAATTCGCATAGATTTTTTACTTTCTTTTCCAAAAGTATTAAAGATTAAGATAATATCACTAGCTGTAAAAAGCAGGGCGCCAATCAAATAAATTAAACCATTTGTATTAGGATTATTTAGGTAGTTGATTAAGGCAACACTGGTCATAATGACAATAGCGCCAATATAGAAGATGCCAAAAATCTTAAAAGTTATTTTAGCTTCAATTTTTGAAAAGATCCATATTAATAGTAATATAGTTATCACAATACCAATAATTATTGCCACAAGTGTATTAGTGCATAATGGAAGTAATGCTAGTAGATAAAAGATATGTCCAGTTAAGAAGACAAGTATTCCTACTAAAAATATCAATGAATCAATTTTCTTAAAGAGATGTCTCAAATTAAGTAATATATCACCAAGCATACCAAAAATCAGACCAAGTTTAACCATTTTCGCAAACTCTAAGTTAATACTTTGCTGACCACAAATAAAACCTAAAATAACAAATACTAGCGCTGCCATCCCTTTTAGAATAACTGCTGGCAGGTATTTGTTTTCTAGTTCTACTTTAATAAATAAAAGTTGAACTAAAAGGCCAACAATACATATTATAAAATATTTCATTTTAAAACTCCTTTTATTAATTTAATTATACTATGGAAAATTTATAGAAATTGAATTAAAGGGTGAAAATGTTTATAATTTTAATAGGAGAGAATGATAATTATGAATGATCGTAAAAAATACTCATTTTGTTCACAGATGATGCTCTTTTTCGTTTTAATATGGAAGTATTTTAAACAAAAGAAAAGAGAAAAGAAATATGCTAAGGAACTAGCTGCTAATAGAGAACGTCTTGGACTTGATAAAGATATTTATCCACAAAAGGATATTGATGACAAGGTTTAGAAAATATACTTAACTTTAGTTTTTCGTATCTTCCTAAAAAATGAATGGATTATGCGTGTTCAGCATTTTTCTTGTGGATATATTTTTAACTATTTGAAAAGCAAATCAACAAAAATAAGAAGTGTTACAATGTAGATAAACGAGGAGGAAAAAGATGAAGATTGCAGTTTTATTGGCTTCTGGTTTTGAAGAAGCGGAAGCTTTGTTTGCCACAGATATTTTTAGAAGAGCGAATATAAAAACTGATTTAGTTAGTATTAATGCTAAAAAAACAGTTGTAGGTTCACATGATATTGAAGTGGTGGCTGATTGTGTACTAGATGATGACATCTATAATTATGATGTGGTTGTTCTTCCTGGTGGTTTACCTGGTGCAACCAATCTTAGAGATGATAAAAGAGTCATCAAGGTAATTAAATATTTTTATGAAAACGATAAGTACATTGGGGCAATTTGTGCTGCACCTATTGTTTTAGCTAAAGCTGATATAATTAAAGGCAAAAATATTACTTCATATCCTGGATTTGAGAAGGAATTAAAAGAAGGAAATTATTTAGAAGATAAAGTGGTTGTTGATGGGAAAATAGTCACTGCAAGAGGGCCAGCTATAACGATGGATTTTGCCTTTAAAATTATCGAATTACTAGGTTATGATACCTCTAAATTAAAAGAAGGCATGCTCTACAATATGCTGATGCAAACAAGATAAAATGACTGTCCGAAAATCTATTTTAAAGTAGATGAAAGGACAGTTTTATTTTTGCCCCTTAAAGCATTAATCACATTAGAGTAAAGCAAGCAATTGAATTAAGACTTAAAAATGATATAATTTATTGAAGGAGGTAATGTGTATGAAGTTATATAATTCTTATACCTTACAAGTTGAAGAGTTTAAACCAATTGTTGAAGGACAGGTTTCCATGTATGTTTGTGGACCAACGGTCTATAATCATGCCCATATTGGAAATGCTAGACCAATAGTTGTTTTTGATACATTAAGAAGAGTGTTTGAAGCGCTTGGTTACAAAGTTAAATTTGTAAGTAACTTTACTGATGTTGATGATAAAATTATCAACAAAGCTTTAGAAGAAGGTGTAGATGAGAAAGTAATTGCTCAAAGATATATTGATGCTTATAACGATGTCAGAGCATCATTAAATGTACTACCTTTAGATGCTACTCCAAAGGTTACTGAAACTATGGATGAAATTATTGAGTTTATTTCTAAACTTGTGGAAAACGGCAGCGCTTACCAAGTAAATGGTGATGTTTACTTTTCAGTTGATGCTGATGAAAATTATGGTCAATTATCTCATCAAAACATTGATGATTTATTGGCAGGAGCTAGAGTTGAAGAAAATGACCAGAAGAGAAATCCTTTAGATTTTGTTTTATGGAAGAAAACAGACCAAGGTATTAAGTGGGATTCTCCTTGGGGTCCAGGAAGACCAGGCTGGCATACTGAGTGTGTGGTTATGATTGGAAAAGAGTTTAATAACAAGATGATTGACATTCACGGTGGAGGAAGAGATTTGAAATTCCCTCATCATGAAAACGAAATGACTCAATCAGAAATGTGTAATCATCATCATCTAGCTAATTATTGGATTCATAATGGCATGTTAGAAACTGAAGGAGGCAAGATGAGTAAATCTTTAGGAAATACTCAGTGGGCCAAAGATGTGATTGCTGAAAATGGTGCTAATTTAACTAGATGGCTATTGTTGAGTGCTAAATATCGTGATACTTTAATTTATTCAGAAGAAACTTATGAAGCTAGTAAGGTTGAACTTACAAAGATTGAAACGATTTTAAAGCAAGTAGAAGTTAAAAGACAATTGGCCAATATTGAATTTGGACAGGATTATGATAATAATCAATATCAACAATTTTTAGAAGCAATGGCTAATGATTTAAATACACCGAATGGTTATAAAGTTATCTTTGATACAGTTAAATTATTAAATCAGAGTTTAAGAGTTAGAGAGGTTGATTTTGTTAAGGTTGAACAATTATATAATGCAATTAAAAAGATGTTATATATTTTAGGCATTTATATTGATGAAGTCGTTTTAACTGACGATGACAAAAACATATACGATAGTTGGAATCAAGCTAAAGCTCAAAAAGATTTTGAAACAGCAGATAAATTTCGTGCCATTTTAATGGAAAGAAATATTCTATAAAAAGGTTTGAAAAAACCTTTTTTAAAAAGAAAGAAGGAAGACTAAAGTGGATATAAACAAATATGGTTCTTTACAATTAGCTTTTATTGGCGATGCTCATTATAGTTTGGTTGTTAAAAGAGATATCATAGATGAAAAAGTAAAGATGCATGATTTACAGAAGTTGGCTGCTAAATATTGCAGTGCCAAGTTTCAAGCTAAAGCAGCAATGTTTTTAATTGAAAATAATTATTATTCCCAGCAGGAGCTTGGGATATATAAAAGGGCCAGAAATCAAAAAAGCCATGGAGCGCCAAAAAACACTGATATTATCACTTATAAAACTTCTACTGGCTTTGAAGCGGTATGGGGTTATTGGTTTTTGACATCCAACACACAAAAAATTGAAGAAATATGGAAAATAATCAAAAAACTAGGAGAATAGTAGTATGACACAATTAGTATATGGGAAAAATGTTGTTTTAAATTTGTTGAAAAAAAATAAAGAAATTGATTTTTTATATATTCAAAAAAGTAGAAACGACGACGATGTATTATATTTGGCTAAGAAAAACAATATTAGCTATAAAATAGTTGATAGAAAAGTTTTAGATAATCTTGTAAATGGTAATCATCAAGGTTATGTAGCTCAAATTAAAGAATACAAAACATACACGATTGAAGAAATTATTGAATCAATTCCCCAAGGCAAACAGCCATTATTAGTTGCCTTAGATGGTTTGGAAGATCCTCACAATCTTGGCGCGATTTTAAGAACAGCAGCTTGTGTTGGAGTTGATGGAGTTATTTTCGAAAAAAATCGAAGTGTTTCCTTAAATAGCACAGTAGCTAAGGTCTCAGTTGGCGCCATTGATATTGTCAAAGTTGCTAGAGTAACAAACTTGACACAAACGCTAAATAAGTTAAAAGATGAAGGCTATTGGGTTGTTGGTACTGATACTAAGGATGCTGTGGATTATCGTAGTGTTGACTACAGCATGCCAGTTGTCTTAGTTATTGGTTCTGAAGGGAAAGGAATGCGCAGGTTAGTGAAGGAAAATTGTGACATAAAAGTTATGTTGCCAATGGAAGGTGATATTGGTTCACTAAATGCTTCTGTTGCATGTGCGGTACTACTTTATCAAATTTATAGTCAACGATTCCCACTTAAATAGTTAAGAGGGATGGTATGGAAAGATATAATGATTATGAGTTATTGTATTTAGTTAGAAGTAATGATGAACAAGCTTTAGAGAAATTGATTGAAAATTATAAACCAATCATTTATAAAATGTATTATCAATTACGTCGGAAGTTAGACTCTTTCCATTTTGATGATGGTTACCAAGCAGGATTAGTGGGTTTATATACAGCAGTAAGTTACTATAAAGAAGGTAAAAACATGGCTTTTTCAACTTTTGCGATTATGTGTATTACCAGAGAAATGTATGCCACATATCGAAAAGAAAGGAAAAATAATTATGCTCACAATTCTAGAATAGTATCTTTAGATATGAAATTAAATGAAGTTGAAGAAATATACTTATCAGATGTTAATCTAATAGATCAAAAAAATGATCCAGCATCAATAGCGATATGTACTTGTATGTTGGAAGAAGTGTATGGAATTTTAAATAAAATAGAAGTTAAAGTGTTACAACTCAAGACTATGGGATACTCTTATAAAGAGATGGGAAATAAACTTGGTGTAAGCGCTAAAACAATAGATAATCACATTCAAAGAATTCGAAAAAAATTGCAGTCTTTGTTTGACTAGATAATATGATTATGGTAAAGTTAATAGTACGAATGAAGGAGTGTTTTTGATTATGGGCTCAACCAGCAACAAAGTGATTATGACTTGTAGTGAATGTCTATCAAGAAATTATACAACCAATCGAAATCGCAAAACTTCAAGCGAACGTTTAGAGTTATTAAAGTATTGTAAAAAGTGCGGAAAGCATACATTACATAAAGAAACCAAGTAGGAGGATTTATGACAAGTTCAAAAGGTAAAAAGAGCAGTCCAAACAGTGGAAATCCCATTTCACGTTTTTTCACTGGTGTAACAACCGAGATAAAAAGAATTAGATGGCCAAAGTTTTCAGAATTAATGTCTGATACTGGTAGAGTATTGGCTTTCTGTATTTTATTTGCTATTTTCTTTATTTTATGCGACTTAGTTATTTCAAAATTATTGATTATGATTGGAGTAGGAGCATAATGGAAGAAAAAAAAGAGTGGTATGTAGTTAATACATATGCTGGTCATGAAGCTAGAGTAAAAGATAATTTAGAAAAAAGAATTGTCACAATGGGATTAGAGGATTGTTTGTTTAGAATTGAAATTGCTGAACATGTAGAAGTAGACTACAAAAATGGCAAACGAGTAGAAAAAGTTAAAAACATGTTCCCTGGTTACCTATTTGTTGAAATGATCATGACAGATGAAGCTTGGTATGTAGTAAGAAATACTCCAGGCGTAACAGGATTTATTGGTTCTTCTGGTGGTGGTGCTAAACCATTTAGTGTTCCTGAAGAAGAAATCGAAGCTGTCTTAAGAAGAATTGGTAAAAGCGATCAGAAGATTGTTGTTGATTATCAAGTTGGAGATAGAGTAAGAATTTTAACTGGACCTTTCGCAGGTGTTGAAGGTGTTGTTGAAATGATGGACGATGAAACAGAAAATGCTACAGTATTGGCGATTATGTTTGGTAGAGAAACTCCAACTGAAATTGATTATGGCGATTTAGAAAAAATCGAAGATTAAAAGAGAAAGTAAAAAACTTTCTTTTTTTATGCTAAAATTACATCGTGAGGTTATATTTATGTTACGATGTCCAAAATGTCAGGAAAGAATAATTAAAGACAGAAATCGTTATGTATGTAAGAATAATCATAGTTATGACATTGCTAAGCAAGGCTATGTCAATTTAATTTTAGCTAATCAGAAAAGTAGTGATAGTGCAGGAGATAATATTGATTCTTTAAAGGCTAGAGAATACTTTTTAAATAATGATTATTATAAACCATTAGCTGATAGTTTAATCACACTAGTAAACAAATATCTAGATGATGGAAATGTTTTTTTAGATGCAGGTTGTGGAACTGGCTATTATTTACAACAAATAATCGCTGAAAGTAAAAAAGATATATCTTTTTATGCAGTAGATATTTCCAAAAAAGGAGTTATCATGACTAGCAAAAAATGTAAATCAGCAACTTGTTTTGTTGGTAATGTTTTCCATCTACCTTTTGAAGAAGCAGATTTAGATGGGATAATGAGTGTGTTTTGTCCCTATTCAAGTGAAGAGTTTTCCAGAGTGATAAAAAAAGGGGGATATTTATTTGCTGTAACTCCTGGTAAAGAGCATTTATTTCAGTTAAAAGAAATAGTTTATGAAACCCCATATCTTAATAAAGAGGAGGGTTATAAACTTGAACAATTTAATTTAGTTGAACAGTTTAATGTTACCTATAATATGAATTTGAAAAAAAATAAAGATATTTTATCGTTGTGGAGAATGATGCCTTATTATCATACAACTTCAAAAGAGGATAATAGTAAGCTTGAGAGTTTAGATAGAATAGATTGTATAGCTGACTTTTTAGTTTCAGTATATAAGAGGTGTTAAAATGAAAAAGAAAATTTTAGTTATATTAATTGCATTACTAATTGTTTTTCCTTTAGGTTGTCAAAAAGAGGATAAGTATTCTAAATATACAAGAATAGTAATTTTATCCAATAAAGAAACTGATGATAGTAAAATCCTATTTATGGATAATGATCATAAAATCATCTATCAATTAGAAAGTCAGTTTATTTATGAAGCGATTTATATTGATGACAAGCTATATGTAGGAAAAGATAAAAACAACTATCAAACAATTGATTGTGTTACTGTTGAATTTACAGATGATATTTATATTAAAGAAGGAATTCTTTTACATTATTCTAAAAATGGCAGTTATATAGTCTATCTAGATGGTAAATGTAATGTGATAGATAAAGAAGGAAACAAAAAAGAGTTAGAAGGTTATTTATTGACACAGCTGGTATGTAATGATTGTTTTTATATGGTTGATTACTCAAATTATTTGTATTGTTATAATTTGAGTGATTATACTTTGAAAAGTAAAATTCGACTATTTAATTCCGAATATATTTCATTAACAGAGGTAAATGATAAGTGCTATATCGTATCAAGTAAAGGGTTTACCTTAATAGAAGAAAATGAAGTAACAGAAACCTTTGTTTATCCTTACGATTTTAATGAAATATCAAATGTTAGAAAGGATTTAATATTCGTTAGAGAAAATAATGAACCGGTTGTTTATAGGGTATCATTTGATGAATATAAAATGATATTAGAACCGGTTTATGACGAGGTTTATTATGCAGATATTAACTTCAATGAGCTATTTGAAGATTATTACAAGTTGGGTTATAAAGTAGTTTATTATGGAGAAAAATAAAATGGAAATTAAAGCAGTAATTTTTGATGTTGATTCGACCTTGACATCAGGAATTAATGAGCCAGTAGTTGAAAGTGCAATTGAAGCATGTCGACTATTACAAGAAAAAGGAATAAAGGTAATTATTGCCAGTGGTAGGCCTCACTATGGGATACCTTCAATTGAGGGGAAAATTTTCCCTGATTATTATATTGCTTGTAACGGACACATCTTTGCCGATAAAGAGTTGAATGTACTAGATGTTAAGTATATAGATAGAGATTTGTTTGAAAAAATAAATGACTATTGCCAAAAACATAACATTGGTGTTTTTTGGAAGTATGTTGATGGTTGTTATGTAAATGTATACATTGATAAAATGAAACCAATACTGGCTTCATTAAAAATGAATCCATATGATAAACATCCTAACTTAAAAGCTTTGCCGGTAGCTGGTGCCTTAGTAGGAACAAAACAAGAAATGGAAATGGTACAAGCTGAATTTGAAAAAGAGATAGATGTTATTGATGGTGGCTACATTTTATTTGATTTAGATCAAAAAGGCGTTAGCAAAAAAACTGGTATGGAGATGTTGGAAAAGGTTACAGGAATTAAACCTCAGCAATGTGTAGCCTTTGGTGATAGTGATAACGATTTAAAAATGGTAGAATATGCAGGAATTGGCGTAGCGATGGGAAATGGTTATGATACCGTTAAAGCTATAGCAGATTATGTAACAGATAGTGCTGCCAATGATGGAATTATAAAAGCTTTAAGAAAATTTAAAATATTATAAAAAAAACAGGTCTTTTTATGGTAGAATCAATATGTTGTTTGGAGGTGAAATCTATGGGAAAGATAGCTTTTGATAGTGAAAAATACATTAAGATGCAATCAGCGAAAATAATGGAGCGAGTTAATCGTTTTGACAACAAATTGTATTTAGAATTTGGAGGAAAGCTGTTTGATGATGGACATGCTTCAAGAGTGTTACCTGGCTTTCCTAAAGACTTGAAGGTTAAAATGTTGTCTTCTTTAAAAGACAAAATAGAAATTATTATTGTCATAAATGCTCACGATATTGAAAGAAACAAAAAAAGAGGCGATTTAAACATTACTTATGACCAAGAAGTATTAAGGATGATTGATGCTTTTAGAGCTGTTGGTTTTATGGTCGGTTCAGTAGTAATTACTCAGTATGTCTCGTTACCTGTTGTAAATGACTTCAAAAGACTATTGGAAAGAATGGATATTAAAGTATATTTACATTACTTTATTGAAGGATATCCAAATGATGTGGATTTAATTGTTTCAGAAAAAGGTTATGGTAAAAATGATTATATAGAAACAGAAAAACCACTAGTTGTTGTAACTGCACCAGGTCCAGGTTCTGGTAAAATGGCTGTTTGTTTAAGCCAACTTTACTATGAACGTGTTCGTGGCATTACTGCTGGTTATGCCAAATTTGAAACTTTCCCTATCTTTAATTTACCTTTGTCACATCCAGTCCATATAGCTTATGAAGCAGCTACAATTGATTTGGATGATGTAAATATGATTGACCCCTATCATTTAGAAAAATATGGAGTGATGGCTACTAACTACAATAGAGACGTAGAAATATTTCCAGTACTATCAAGAATTCTAAAACAAATTACTAATGAAGATATCTATAATTCCCCAACTGATATGGGAGTAAATATGATTGGTTTTTGTATCACGGATGAAGAAGTAGCTAAAAAGGCTGCTAATGATGAAATTATAAGAAGATATTATCGAGCACAAGTTGATTTTAGAAATGGTTATATAGAAGAAAATATTTTAAATAAAATGCAAGCTATCATGAACAAAGCTGGAGTTAGTGTAAATGATAGAAAAACAGTTGCTGTGGCATTAGCTAAAGCAGAAGAAACAAATGGGCCAGCAGTAGCGATTGAACTAGATGATGGTACAATTGTTACTGGTAAAAACTCTTCCTTATTAGGAGCAGCTAGTGCTGCTGTACTAAATGCTTTGAAACATATTTGTAACATTAATGATGATACAATGTTATTATCTCCAAACATTATTGAACCAGTTCAACGCTTAAAGGTTGATTATCTAGGAAATAACAATCCTAGATTACATGTTGATGAGGTTCTTATTGCCTTGACAATCAGTGCTCAGATGAACCCAGCAGCTTATCAATCAGTTCATGCTTTACCAAAGTTAAGTGGAAGTCAAGTACATTCATCAGTAATTCTTTCTTCGGTAGATATCAATACGTTTTTAAAACTAGGAATGATGGTTACTTGTGAACCGAAATATCAAACTAAAAAACTGTACCGCCCAGGAAAATAATTAAAGCCTTAAATTAATAAATATTAATTGACAACACTCCGTGAATAATGTAAGATTATTATGCTCGCGTTTTTGCGGAGTGTTTTTTGTGGAAGAAGGGCAACCCTTCGTACCACACATAAATTTATAAAAAGAAAGGAAAAGTTTATGAAGAGAGTTGCAAAAGTATGTAAGCTCCAATTCCAAGCTGGTGGAGCAAGACCAGGTCCAGCATTAGCAAGTGCTGGTATCAACATGCCTCAATTCTGTCAAGCATTTAATGATGCAACTAAAGACAGACAAGGGGACTTAGTACCTGTAATCATTACAGCTTATGAAGACAAATCATTTGACTTTGTCTTAAAAACAACTCCAGCCTCACACATGTTAAAGAAAGCCGCAGGCATCAGTAAAGCTTCAGGCACACCAAAAACAGTTAAAGCTGGAAAAATCACAGTTGATCAATTAAGAGAAATCGCAGAATACAAAATGCCAGATTTAAATGCGAACGATGTTGAAGCAGCAATGAGAATTGTTGCTGGAACAGCAAGAAATATGGGCATTATGATTGAAGGATGGGAATAAGCCATGGCTAGACGCAGTAAAAATTATCAAGAAGCGGCTAAACTTATCGAAAAAGGTAAAGCTTATCCAATCGAGGAAGCAATCGATTTAGTTAAGAAAGCTTCTTATGCTAAATTTGATGCTACAGTCGAATTAATATTCAGATTAAATGTTGACCCACGTCATGCTGATCAACAATTGCGTGGAGCAATGGTGTTACCAAATGGAACTG
Organism: Erysipelotrichia bacterium; assembly: GCA_012800355.1. Lineage (GTDB taxonomy): Bacteria > Bacillota_I > Bacilli_A > Erysipelotrichales > Erysipelotrichaceae > UBA1783. The sequence goes on from JAAZJL010000095.1 coordinate 26,234, forward strand.
GTAAATCACAAAGAGTTTTAGTTATCACTCAAGGAGAAAAAGAGCAAGAAGCAAAAGATGCTGGTGCTGATATCGTTGGTGGTAAAGAAATCTTAGAAGACATCAAAAAAGGTTGGTTTGATTTTGATGTAATCGTAGCAACTCCTGATATGATGGGTGAATTAGGTAAATTAGGTAAAATCTTAGGACCTAAAGGTTTAATGCCAAACCCTAAAACAGGAACAGTTACAATGAACATCACTGCTGCAATCGAAGAAATTAAAAAAGGTAAAGTTACTTATCGTACTGACAAAGAAGGAAATGTAGCAGTTATCTTAGGTAAAACTTCGTTTGAAACTGAAAAGTTAGTAGAAAACTACCAAGCAATTTATGATGTAATCTTAAAAGCTAGACCTGCAGCTGTTAAAGGGACATATATGAAAAACGTTACCGTTTGTGCAACAATGTCACCATCAGTTAAGGTTGAACATCTTGTATAATCAAGAAAATTATAATTTTTTGTAAACAATATACCATAGACAGCAACGACCGAGTTGGTTTAAAAAGGTTGCCGAGGTAAAGTTGATATGAAAACTTTGGCCTATTTTGTCTTTGGAAAATAGGCTTTTATTTAGATA
>JAAZJL010000096.1 GCA_012800355.1 Erysipelotrichia bacterium
ACTTGTTATTCAACGACATTAAAAGGTCCTCGTTACTTAGAATTAGCTGAAGGATATGTTACTAGATTAGCATTAGACGATAACGATGAAATTATCGGTTATGAATATGTAAATATGGGCAGATTTATGGATGCTGTTAAAAAAGGTGTTGAGCCTGCAGATGCATTAAAAACTGAAACCAAAAACTATGGTAGATTTAATGATGGTGTCAAATTTATTGACCCAAGAAAAGAGTAGGAGGAAAATACAATGGCTTTATTTGAAAACTACGAAAGAAGACATGATGGTATCATGGCTGTTTTATCAAAATATGGCATCTCTTCAATTGAAGAATGCCGAAAGATTACTGAAGATGCAGGTTTAGATGTTTATGGTTTAGTTAAATCAATTCAACCAATTTGTTTTGAAAATGCTTGTTGGGCCTATATCGTTGGTGCTGCTATCGCTTTAAAGAAAGGTGGTAAAACAGCTTACGATGCTGCTAAATCAATTGGTGAAGGTTTGCAGGCATTCTGTATTCCTGGTTCAGTTGCTGATGATCGTAAAGTAGGTTTAGGTCATGGTAACTTAGCAGCAATGCTACTTGATGAAAATACTAAATGTTTTGCCTTTTTAGCAGGACATGAATCATTTGCTGCTGCAGAAGGAGCAATTGGTATTGCCCAAAATGCTAACAAAGCAAGAAAAGAACCATTAAGAGTTATCTTAAATGGTTTGGGTAAAGATGCTGCTAAAATTATCTCAAGAATTAATGGTTTTACCCATGTTGAAACTAAATTTGATTACAAAACAGGTAAATTAGAAGTTGTAAATACTACTGCTTATTCAAATGGTCCAAGAGCTAAGGTTAACTGCTATGGAGCAGATGATGTTAGAGAGGGTGTAGCTATTATGCACCATGAACATGTTGATGTTTCAATTACTGGTAACTCAACTAATCCAACTAGATATCAACATCCAGTTGCTGGCACATACAAAAAAGAATGTACTGAAATCGGTAAGAAATATTTCTCAGTTGCTTCAGGTGGAGGAACAGGTAGAACATTACATCCAGACAATATGGCTGCAGGACCTGCTTCATATGGTATGACAGATACAATGGGAAGAATGCACTCAGATGCTCAATTTGCTGGTTCTTCTTCAGTTCCTGCCCATGTTGAAATGATGGGCTTAATTGGTGCTGGTAACAACCCAATGGTTGGTATGACAGTAGCTACTGCAGTTGCTATTTACCAACTACATAATAAGTAATAACAAAAAGAGACTGCGGTCTCTTTTTTAGATTGTTGACCAACTGAAGTATTAATAAATAACATTTTTTAGAAACAAAGAATATAATAAAATGAAGTAAGTTAAAATAAAATTTGCAGTACTTTTATCAACAAAAACCACTGTTTTGTTTATTGAAATCAAAAAATTATCTTTTATAATTTAATTGTATGAAGTAAATCTTTGAATCACAATAAAAAGTAATAAGATAAGTCAAAGTCAAATGTCTAGTTTATTTTTTAAGATTAATACATAGTTAAATAAAATCTTTTTTTCTAATTTGCTTTCTTGCGAGTGAATTTTTAGCTGGAGGAATAATATGGATATATTAGTTACATTTGATGAAAATTACATCCCACCATTCAAAACGATGTTAAAATCGCTTATGATTAATAACCCTAATCAAAACATTACCATTTGGTTAATTCATGATGGCATTGAGGAAAAGCAGTTACAGGACTTAATTTATTTTTGTTTATCATATGGAGCAAAGTTTGAGCATATTTGTATTTCTAAAAATTATTTTGAGAATGCTAAAATAACAAAACGCTATCCACAATCTATGTATTATAGGTTATTAGCGCCTTTGATTTTGCCAGAAACCTTGGATAGAGTTTTATATTTAGATCCAGATACTCTAGTTATAAACAAATTGGATAGCCTTTGGAAAACAAAATTGCCTGAAGAGAAGTTTTATGCAGCAGCATCTCATGCGATTGCTGGGTATCTGACAGATGATATTAATAAATTCCGTCTCAATACAGACCATTCGTATTTTAATACTGGCGTAATACTTATGGATCTTATAAAAGCGAGAAAAGTGGTAGATGTGGATGAAATAATAAAAACTGTCAATGAAAGCAAGGATATAGAGTTAATTTTACCTGATCAGGATATATTTAACACCATGTATGGTAAATATACACTC
>JAAZJL010000097.1 GCA_012800355.1 Erysipelotrichia bacterium
TTACATAAATTCCTCCACCACTGTTTGAAGAAAAGTTTCTAGCGATTGTACCGTTTTTCATTGTAAATTTAGTTTTATGACCATATACTCCGCCTTGATCACCAGAGACATAAACTCCACCACCCATAGAATTAGTTCTATTATCTGTAATAAAACCTCCATCCATAACAAAGTCAGTATTATTTACTAGAAGAACACCGCCACCAATATTAGACTTGATTGTAGCATTTCCAGTCATAGTCATCTTAGCAGGAGTTTCTTTGTTTGAACCCCATGTATATAGAAGGACGCCGCCACAAACACTTTGATATCCTCTACCAGTGTAATTGTTGTTATTGTTGGAAATGGTTCCACCGCTCATAACAAATTCTGCTCCAGAAGGAACGATTACAGGAGCTGTTAAAACAAGAGCAGTAGTTTGATCAAAATAGAAATTTTTAATAGTTCCACCACTCATTTCAAAATAAGCACCTCTGTCTAAGACTACAGCTCCGCTAATGCGAACTTTAATATATCCACCATTAGCGCCTGTTAAAGTGCCACTTTTCAGATAGAAAGAACCTTTAACTTTTACAATATTTCCTTTTTCATAACTGCTAGTAATGTTTGCGCCAACAAAAGTAAGACTGCCATTACTAGTTTCTTCAAAGGTTAGGCTAGCGTTTTTTTCAACAATAAACATTTCAGAAACACTACCTATATTAAGTGCTTTAATTTCTCTTGCGCTTCCATCATCACGAAGCACGATTTGTTTATTAGCAGGAATAGTAATAGTTTTTGTTAAACTGATGTTTTCTTCAATTACAATAATTGTTTCTTGATTATCAGGAGCAGTATTAATAGAATTTTGCAAATTTTCTGTAGTTTGTAAAATTTCAGGTGTAATATAAGTGATGCTACCAACATATGGTTTTAAATCAATAACGCCATTTATAACATCATCCATGCATCCTTGAGGACCATAAACGATAATTTGCAAATTTTTGAAATCCATCCAATCAAAAGCATCTGCAGAAATAGTTTGACATTTAGAATCGTTGAATTGTATTTTGCTTACCAAATCAAAACTGTTTCCAAAAGCAAATGCTTCTATCCTTTCAATATTTTTCCCTATAATGAGTTCTTTATAAGATTTCATTTCAAAAGCAGAAGGGCCAATAGATGTAACAGGATAAGATACACTTTCATACATAATTTCATCAGGAATAACAATTTTTCCACTTGTAGGTTTTCCTGAGGTAATTTTTGCGGTTTGTGTATCCGTGTCTATTAAATATGTGATATTGTTTTGAGTAGTTGTTAATTCTTCGGCAAAAACTTTTGTCTGTAAATTAGAGAATAACACTAAACAACAGACTATAGAAACTAGAATTTTTTTAAAAATTTGCATTTACTATTCCTCCTTGATGCGATTTCACACCACATTAAATTAAATCATAAATAGTTTTATAAATCAACAAGTTTTATCAATTATTAAAGAAATATTTAAATGTTTTAATTAAACATTAAAAAAGGGGCAGTTTATAAGTTGTAAACATAAAAAAAGAAAGGTAAATTACCTCTCTTTTACATCAAAATGTTCTTTATTTTTTTGGATTGTTTCCAGAAAAAACAACAACATGACAATCTTGTTTTACTTCATAAACAATAGTGCCATCATTTAACTTGCCTAAAATTTTTACCTTATCGTTTAATAGTTCATAGGTTTGTAAATTAAACCCTCTCATGTAGAAACCATAAGTTAAATCTAAGGTTTTTAAATGAGCATTAGATAATTTATATCTTCCAGCACTTATTGCAGGATAGAAGAAGAATTTTCCAGAGTAAATGGAAGTGATTGCCTTTTTTAAGCCTTCTTTTTCTCTAGCTAAAAGTTTATTATGAGCTCTAATTTCTTTAGCAGTGAATCTTCTTCTTTTGATGCCTTCTTGAGGTTTTCTTTCTTCTTTAATGGACATTTTTTCTTTTGTAATTTCTCGTTTAGTTAGTGCTTGGCTAGTAGTTTCTTGCTTTTTACCATCAAACAAATTAGATGTTTCTTTAACTTTATTTTTTTGAGCATTTGCTTTTTCAAGTTCTCTAGTTTTATCATCAAGTGTTTGTACAACTCTTCTAACGATTGGACTATTGCTCAAAAGTACATTAGATCTCATTGGCAAGGAAACGGTAATGGTTTTCTTTCTTTTATTGATTTGAATTCCTTCATTATCAAATTGATATGTTTCGCCTTTAACATCAAAGAAATAAACATAGATATCTTTATCTAAATCTAAAAACGTTTTTGAAGTATCAAAGATAAATAAACCAGGTAGTTGGTCATAACATAAAACAATTCTTTTGAAGTGGAAATCTCTTTTTAAAGCAGATAAAAATGCTTTTTCATCTTTTAAAATCATTCCTTCTGTCTTTTTAAATTCAATTAATGATGGATCAAAATCTAACTTACAGTTTTTGGTAAAAGCTGTCATGTTGATATATTTAGATAAATGTTTTGTAGTATTAATTTTGTGAACAAGTTTATCAGCAAGCAAGTAATAATCTTCTTTACTTAATATTTCATCAAAGAAATAACATAATGAAGTATATATCTTGTATACAAAGCCATTACAATCAAAATATAGAAAAGCATTTTTGACTGATTTAGCAAAATAGTCTTTGTTACTGATATGTTGATCTGAGTATTTATCTGATTCAAAAAGAATTGCAAGATACGACGCGGCTAATTCTGTGTCGATTCTTTTATTGTTTGAAATAGCTAAAACACCTTGTTTTTTTAGAAACGACAGAACTTTGTTGATAGACATTTAAATCCTCCTATTAATGTGTGGGCTAGCAATATTATACTATACTATTTAGCATTGTTATATCAAGAAATTTATATAAAATTGATTTTTTGAACAATTTAGTTATTATATAATATAATGAAAATGTAAAAAAATAACAATATGGAGGAAATATGTCTAAATATAAGAAAATATTATGTTCATTGCTAACATTGTTTCTAGTGTTTTCTTTTTTTGGTTGTGGACCTAAAGGACCAGCATATCCAGAAAGAGATGTTGATTTACCAACAGAACTAAAAATAATGCAAGAAGATTCAATTCAAATTCATTATCAAAGAGAAGATAACAAATATGATAAATGGACTCTTTGGTTATGGGATCCTGATGGGGTTGATGATAACAAGGAGAATGATTTTAATTATCAAGATGATTATGGAGTAATTGCTCATTATCCACTTTCTCTTTTTGGAGAATTATCATCAAACAAATTAGGTATCATTGTTAAAACAAAGGGGTCTTGGACTAAAGATGGTACCGAAGCCGATAGGTTTATTGACTTTTCGACTCTAATCAAAGATGAAAATAACACTTACCATATTTATTTGGTTGGAGATGATCCTCACTTGTATACAACAGCTGAGAAAATTATTACTGATTCAATTAATATTTCAACCTTCTATAATGAAGAGTTAATATATGTTGTTTGTTCAAACCCTATTGAAACATATAAAATTTATCGTGATGGGCAACTAGTAGTCGAAAACTCTAATGCAGGAAAGAGTTTCTTCTCTTATAAAATGGAAGAAAAAGCCGATTTCACAAAAAATTATCAAGTTGAGATTTTATTTAGAGAATCAAAACAGACATTAAAAGCTGATGTTTCAATGTCTAATCTATATGGTAGTGATATGTTTAATGATCTTTATTATTATGGTGGTCAATTAGGAGCTATCTATTCTAAAAACGAAACGATATTTAGAGTTTGGTCACCAATATCAACTAATATTGAATTAAGAGTATACGAAAGTGGTACACCAACTATTATTTCCAAGGAAATAGGAAATGATAATTATCAACAATATCAAATGACTAAAAAAGATAAGGGTATCTTTGAGTATGTTTTAGTAGGGGATAACCAAGGCAAATATTATACTTACGTTGTTTACAACAATGTTTATCCAGAAGGAAAAGAAATTGTTGACCCTTATGCTAAAAGCACGGGCATAAATGGTTTAAGGGGAATGGTTGTTGATTTCTCATTAACTAATCCAGAAGGTTGGGATAAGGTTAAGTATTTAAATACTGACAGAAAACAATTAACAGTCTGGGAAACTCATATTGCAGATATGACTTCTAATTCTTCTTGGCAAGGAAACGAAGAAAATAGAAGAAAGTATTTAGGAGTGATTGAAAAGGGAACAACATATACTGAAAACGGCATTACAGTATCAACAGGTTTTGATCATCTTAAAGAGTTAGGAATAAATGCTATTCAGTTTATCCCGATTTATGATCAAGCAAATGATGAAACTAAATATACTTTTAACTGGGGATACAATCCACTTAACTATAATGCATTAGAAGGTATGTATAGTAGTAATCCATATGATGGTTACACCAAAATCAGAGAGTTTAAAGAAGTTGTATTAGCTTTTAATGAAATTGGAGTCAGTGTTATTATGGATGTTGTTTACAATCATGTATCGAGTGCTATAGGCTCCAACTTTGATGTTTTAATGCCAAATTATTACTTTAGATATAATGACAATGGAACACTAGCCAATGGTTCAGGATGTGGTAATGAGACAGCTAGTGAAAATGCAATGATGAGAAAATTTATCATTGACAGTATCAATTTCTGGACTAAAGAATATAAACTAGGTGGATTTAGATTTGACTTAATGGGCTTGCATGATATTGAAACGATGAATATGGTAACTGAAAGCGCTAAAAAGATAAACCCTTATATTGTCATCTATGGAGAACCTTGGACTGGTGGAGGTACACCACTTGAATCTGACAAACAAGCTAAACAAGCTAATGCAAATGTTTTTGTAGGGTATGGACAATTTAATGATCAAATGCGTGACGCGTTAATTAAAGGCGGATTATCTGGTGCTCATGAAAAAGGATGGGTAACAGGAGAAACACTTACTGAAATCGATTTAAAAGCTATTCAAAATGGTATTAACGGCATTACTTATAGCGCAACATATACCATAGGTGATAGTAATAAGACAGTTAACTATGTAACATGTCATGATAACTACACATTGTTTGATAGATGTAAAGCAGCAAAAATTGAAGATGAAGAAGTCATTAAAAAAATGTGTGTTTTAGCTAATTCAGTAGTATTTACTTCAAATGGCACAACATTTATGTTAGCTGGAGAAGAAATGTTAAGAACTAAACAAGGTGATTTTAACTCTTATATGTCTAGTGATGAAATTAATGGTTTGGATTATAGTTTAAAAGTAAAACATCTAGATGTCTTTGAAGCATATCAAAAACTAATCAAGTTCAAACAAAAAGTAACTGATTTACATCAAGACAATAGTTATATTGATGTTATTAGGGAACAAAATGGAGCTATATTTAGATATGAGTTAAGTGATGGTGTTAATCATTATGTTGTTATTCATGGCAACGGTTTGGTTAATGATTATATTTATGACTGTAAAGGTTATGAAGTATACTTAGATACTTTAAATATTTATCAGGGAAAAGTTGATAGTATAACTTTAAATCCATATCAAACAATAATTCTTAAAAAATAACAAAAGATAGGATCAATTGATCCTATCTTTATTTTAGATGGTATTTGGCAAGTAGTATCCTATCAACAATTTCTTCATCAACAAAGATTTCTTTTTCAAAGGAAATTTTTTCATGGATTAAACAGATTTCTATAAAAGCCAGAAAGATTCCCATATCAATTCTAGTAAAGAAAAATGAAAACTTTGGAGGCAGGATGCCAAAGATACGACCTTTGTGGTTGCGATAGACATCAAGACAGTTATCATTGTTTTCTACTGTCCAAGGCTGATTGTTGCAAGCGCTAGGAGCAAACCTTACGATGTATGAAATTGGAAGATAATCACCAGTCCATATCTGCTCTAAAGGTTTTCTGTTTGCATTAAACATATTTTTTCTAAAACTGCCATCACTTACTTTAGAGATACCCATCATAATGACAAAATCTAAACCGTTCAATTTCTTTTCTTTGGTTTTTCCTAAACCATACCAAAGAGTTCCGATGTTTTTTGAAACAAGGTACAAATCTAATTTTTCTCCAAGATATCCAATATTTGTCAGATAATTATCCTTAGTTTCACTATAAAACATGATAGTGTATTCATTTCCTATTTTACAACCAGAATCTTGAGCTTTAACTATTTTGATTTCTGTTTTAATGTTTGCCATTAAAGGAGTTAGAGAATTATAAAAGTCATAAATATCATCTATTTCCTGTTTAGTAATAGGAAAAGTTTCACATCTAAACAAATGAAATGATTTTCTTTTAAAAATCATTTGATAAAGAACATCATTATGCATAATTTGCCCTCCTTATCTATTGATATTTGTATATTAATCAACTATATACTTATTATATCTCATTTTGTAATATGTGATATAATTAATGAGTACTAAAAAATATAAAGGAGAGATAATCTTATGACTAATTATGCAAAAGGCACTGGTAAAGAATATCATATTGGCGTGGGTCCAGGTGATGTTGGAGAATATGTAATTTTACCTGGCGATCCAAAAAGATGTGAAAAAATCGCCAAATATTTTGATGATCCAAAACTTGTTGGTGATAATAGAGAATATGTTACCTATACAGGCTATATTAATGGTAAAAAAGTATCAGTAACTTCTACAGGTATTGGTGGTCCTAGTGCCTCTATTGCCTTAGAAGAACTAGTAAAATGTGGAGCCAAAACATTTATTAGAGTTGGCACCTGCGGTGGCATGCAATTGGATGTTAAAGGTGGAGATGTTGTTGTAGCAACAGGAGCAATTAGATCAGAAGGAACTACTAAAGAATATGCTCCAATTGAGTTTCCAGCAGTTTCTGATTTAGATGTAACCAATGCTTTGATTCAAGCATGTAAAAACCTGAATGTAACTTATCATCCAGGAGTTGTACACTGTAAAGATTCTTTCTATGGTCAACATCGCCCTGAGACACTACCAAATGGTCAAGAACTATTAAGAAAATGGGATGCATGGTTAAAACTTGGAGCAGTGGCTTCAGAAATGGAATCAGCAGCCCTATTTATCGTTGCCAATTACTTGAAAGTGAAAGTAGGGTCTTGTTTTCTAGTTGTTGCTAATCAAGAAAGAGCTAAAGCTAATTTGGAAAATGTTCAACATCATGACACAGATTTAGCAATTAGAGTAGCTATTGAAGCAATTAAATTGTTAATCGAAAAGGAGTAATATGATTGATTTAAAACCAGGAAGTTTTTTTGAAAACGTACAGTTAAGTGCAGATGAAAAAGAAATAATCATCATTGATCAAGTTCAACTTCCAAACCAGGAAGTTTACTTACACTTAAATCAGTTGGAGGATTTATATCAGGCAATTAAAAAACTTCAAATTAGAGGTGCTCCAGCAATTGGAATTTTTGCGGGGTATTCAATGTATGTTTTAACTCAACAATATGATGATTTACCTTTCAAACAGTTTTATCAAAAGTTTACCAAAGATAAAGAATATTTAAATTCTTCTAGACCAACAGCGGTAAATTTACCATGGGCTTTAAATAGAATTGATAAAGTAGTTTTAGATAACAAAGATAAAGATGTTAAAGAAATAGTTAAATTAATAGGTTTAGAAGCTAAAGAAATTCATCGCGAAGATAAAGAAATGTGTTTGAAAATTTGCGAGCATGGATTAACTTTACTTAAAGACGGTGATGGTGTTTTAACTATTTGTAATACTGGCCCTTTAGCAACAAGTAGAGGAACAGCTATAGGACCGCTAATTTTAGGAAAACAAAGGGGCTATAATTTCAAAGTCTTCGCTAATGAAACTAGACCGTTATTACAGGGAGCAAGACTTACAACTCTTGAACTACAAAAAGCGGGAGTTGATGTGACCTTAATTTGTGATAGTATGGCTAGCATCGTGATGAAAAACGGTTGGATTAATGCCTGTTTTGTGGGATGTGATAGAATTGCTGCTAATGGAGATTTTGCCAACAAGATTGGAACAAGTACCTTAGCTATTTTAGCTAACCATTATGGGATACCTATCTATTCGCTAGGACCAACAAGTACAATTGATATGAATTGTCCTGATGGTAAGCATATTGAAATTGAATTAAGAGATCCAAGTGAAATTGCTGAAAAGTGGTACGAAAAGCCAATGGCTCCAAAGGGAATAAAATGTTATAATCCTGCCTTTGATGTAACAGATCATAATTTATTAACAGGATTTGTGACAGAAAAAGGCATAGTTTATCCACCATTTGATATTAACTTAAAAAAATTATTTGAAGAATAAAAAAACCAAGCATTTGCGCTTGGTTTTATACTGTTTTTCGAAAGTAATAAAAGGTTTCGTCTTCGCCAGTAGATGTCATGACTGATTTAAGCATTTTATATGAAACGATATTTTCACGATAGCAATAGGCAGTTACTCGCTTAAGGCCAATATTGTATAAGGCAAAATCACAGATGGTTGCTAAGGCTTCCTTGCCATAGCCTTTTCCAATATATTCTGGTAGTAATCTAATGCCAATATTTGCACTTCCACGAAAATTAAATTCGTTTATTACCACCTCGCCAATCAGTTGTTTTTTCAAGCGGATTGCCATGCTTAACCCAACTTTGTTTGTAAAATCAGAATTTGCTGAATGATAAAAATAATCATAAGTAAGCTCACCTTGTAGGTCATCATGGTAATCATATCCCCAGTATTTATTGAGTTCTTCATCTAGGCATAAACGATTATATTTGGGAATGTCATCTTTTTTTATCTGACTATATGTTAATCTTTCGCTTTTTAATGATGGTATCTTTTTAAGCCTTATAAGTTCACTGTGTACTTGCATTGATATTTGTTCTTCGATTTTTATTGGTTGATATTGAGTTTTTGAAATTCTAAGTCCTCGACTGCCCTCATCATCCTGTCGGTTAATATATTTAACCCCTTGTCCAAATTTTTCCGCAAAGTTTTTTACCATAAATTGATATACTCCAGGATAGTGGTCAAGTGATTTTTCTATATGAATTATTAATATATCGCCTATGATTTCGCCAAAACAAAAGGAAACGATTTCGCCTTCCAGTTCAACTATTGCAGCAAAGTCAGATTCCGAACAAGGGAGCAAAAGCATTTCGCGGGCTTTTTTAAGTTCATAACGGGCAGAAAGAATATTGTTTTTTTGAAAATCATCCTCAAAACGATTCCAGAATTTTTCAAGTTTTTTCTTTTCTTCATCAGTGTCGTTTAGTGGTCTAAATATAGCGTTGGGAAACAGGTTTGTAAATTTATTGATATGATTACGCTGCCCAGAATATTTTTTACCAGAAAACTGTTGCATATCTTTCGATAAATATATGTACTCACTTTCATTGCGATTTAAATTTACGGTATAGTTGTCGTATCGTAGGGCCACAAATGGCATCATTTCACGTGGGACAATATAGAAAGAAAGTGGAATGGATTTTTTAGTACAATATCTCTCAATTGCTCCAAGAGCAATATTAATATCTCCTTCGTTTTTGTAACAATATGGGAAAAAGAATTCTTCTTTACCGGAAATACATGCCTTTATAACAACACAACCTGCTATGGTAGTATAAGAAGCATTAAAATATTCCCTCCACATTAAAAGGTAGCCAGGGGAATAACATGAAAGCAGATAGGGATATTTTTGCCCCAATTTAATTAATTGTCCGACTGTTTTACACGAAATATCTTCAAACTTAATATTAAGGTAAGATTCTAAAGTTTCAGAAAGACTTTCATCAATTTCGGCGGGGTTTTCTTTGTCTGTAGACATAAATGTTTTTTCTCATCCTTTCATTTTGTGTTATATATTATTAACACATTTTTGAATTTTCCTATTCTATCATATACTGCTTGAATCTTCAAGGACTCCTAAAAATATTACAATTATAAATTAAATCAAAAACAAGAAGGTGTTGGATTCATTAATAGAAACAATAAAACCAAGCAAAGGCCTGATTTTATTGTTTAATAAAAGTAAAGTTTTCCACATTTTTTTCAACATCTTCAAAAACATTAATGATATCACTACCATAATCAACTAGGTTTTCAAGAAGAAAATTTTGGTTGATTAGAATGATAGTGGTGTTTTGAAAATAATCTACTAAACAGTCATATAGACTATCAAGATTATTTGAAAAGTAAGTGGGTAAAGATAATATTTTTTTTAGATAGGAATAAGCTTCATTTTTTGTTGTAAACATTTTTCCATTTAATACATAAACATTCATAGTTACTCCTCTCCATACAATAATTCAAATGATTCATAATGGTCATCGGTATAATAAATTAAACCATCGTTAGAAAAAACAATTCGTTTTGCTCCTCGAGAATTTTGCCCATTGGTATCAATATCACATTCATAATAGATACGACCTTCTTTTATTGGAAGCAGTTTTTCTCTATTAGAGAAAACATCTCCACCAATTGCTTTTCCTGGTAGATATTTTTCCACTGAGCCACCACTCCAACCAGCTTTATTTGCTTCTTTTTTAGTTACATAATTATTTGGCAAGTGTCCATAAGTATGAATATAAAGAGCAACATTTTCTTTATCAAAATAACTTTGATCTTCATCAATTGATATTTGAGTTTGTTCTGGAGTATCAGATTTTTCAAAAAACTTATCAAAATTGTTTTGAAGCCAAAATACTCCCCAGACAATAAGTAGAGCAACAATAAAGATAATGACTTTTTTAATTGCTGAATTTTTCAAAAAACTTTCCTCCTAACTACTATTACTTACATTTTATCATATATCGAGATAAAGTTTGTAATAAGCTAAAAAAAGAAATAGAATAATACTAGGGAGAATATTATGAAAGTATTATTTATTTATAACCCTGTTGCAGGTCAGTTGCAAATCAAAAATCATTTGTGGAGCATACTCAACTATTTTAGTAGTGAGAAAAAGATTAAACTGACTATTCATGCTACTCAAAAAACTAAAGAAGCCTATAAGATAGTAAAAAAGCGAGCCAAAAAATATGACAAAATCATTTGTTCTGGTGGTGATGGTACTTTACATGAAGTGATAAATGGTTTGATGGATTCAAATTACAATAAAGTTTTAGGTTATATTCCAGCAGGATCAGTTAACGACTTTGCAACTAGTCTAAATTTACCAAAAAACATGAAAAAGGCTGCAATACTAGCCATGGAAGGAAATCCTAAGAAAATAGATGTTGGTAAATTTAATGACGAATATTTTCTTTATGTGGCTGCCTTTGGGGTGTTTACTGATGTATCTTATGTTACTACCCAGGAAATGAAAAACCTTTTAGGCAAGGTTGCTTATTTTCTACAAGGAATTAATTCGTTAACTTCAATGAAAACTTATAAAGTAAAAATGTTGGTAGATGATGTTGTTTATGAAGATGAGTACATTTTTGGTATGGTAACAAATACTTTGTCTGTTGGAAGTCTATATAATTTATCAAATCAAGATGTGCTGTTAGATGATGGACTTTTTGAAGTTACGCTGGTAAAAGCGCCAAAGGATTTAATTGAGTTAAGCAATATAACAACTTATCTTCTTTCTGGTAAAGGGGATAATGATTTAGTTAAAATATTTAAAACTAGTAATATAGAATTTGTTTTTGATGAACAAGTGCCATGGACTTTAGATGGTGAATATGGCGGAGATCCACAAAATGCAAAAATAGAAGTTATGGAAAAAGCAATAGATATAATTTGTGAATAGTATTAAACAAACTATAATGACCGTTTTTAACTACTATTAATATCCAGTTTACTAGTTATCTCAAAAAGATAAGGATTTGTTATAATGTTTGTAGCATTAGGAGAAGAACATATGAAAAGTATTAAAAGAATAGTATTTACAGGTGGACCTTGCAGTGGGAAAACAACCTTTATGAGTAGAGCAGAGGAAGTTTTTGCTGAAAGAGGTTATCGTGTAATAATTGCCAATGAATCAGCTACTGATTTAATTTCTGGTGGCATTTCACCAGCAACTATGGGAATGTATCAATTCCAAAAGTATTGCATTGCTTTACAGTTAAAAAAAGAAGAATTATGCAATCAAGCAGCTGAAGAAATTGAAGGGGAAAAAGTACTAGTCTTTGTTGATAGGGGTATTTTAGATAACAAAGGTTATGTTTCAGAAAAAGAGTTTGCTGAAATACTAAAAGGATTTAATTTAAACGAACAGCAGATACTAGATAGATATGATTTAGTAATGCATTTAGTAACTAGTGCCAAAGGCGCAGAAGAAGCTTATACTCTTTCTAATAATGCGGCTAGATATGAATCTATTGAAGATGCTAGAAAAGTTGATGATACAATTTTAAAAAGTTGGTCAGCACACCCCAATAGAGTAGTTATTACTAATGAAACAGATTTTGAAGTAAAACTTAGAAAAGCAATTCAAGCGGTCTTTACTTACTTGGGTGATGAAAAACCAATTGAAATATTTAAGAAATATTTAGTAGAAATCAATGATGAAATAATTGAAAAAGTAAAAAGTGAAACAAATGTTTCTTATGTTCACATTCTTCAACATTACCTTAAATCACCTGAAGGAATCGAAAAGAGAATTAGAAGAAGAGAAAAAGATGGCAATACAATTTTCTATTATTCTGAAGCAACCCAATTAACTCCTAATACTAGAATAAAAAGAGACAGAATTATTTCAGAAAGACAATACACGGATTATTCAGTTGAAATTAACCACCAACTGAATATCGTAGATAAGGAAAGGTATGGTTTTATTGATAAAAACCGTTTCTTTAAATTAGATATTTTTACTTTTGATAAAACTAAAGCGCTATTAAGTGTTCAAATTCCAAGTGAAAATGAAGAAGTAATTATTCCAGAATACTTCAATGTTATTAAAGATGTAACAGATGATATAAACTATAAAAACTATTATTTAGCTAAATCACAGAAGTTTTAATTGAAACGGTTATTTAAAAACCGTTTTTCTTGTGATTATGTGATTAAATGGGATTATTTCATTTTTTAAATCAATTGTATTATAATTAAACCTGCAAGGAGAGTGTTATTTATGGATACTTTAGAATACGCGAATAAAAAAATTATTATTGGAATGATAACTATTGCTGTTTCAGCACTTTTATTAGGGCTGAGTGGTGGTTATTATTTAACTCATACTATTTTAGAGAAGACAGTTTTAACTGAAATGATTGACGAAGGATATGTTTTAACAACTGATGCAACAGCTACCACAGAAGACATTGCACTGGGGAAAACAGCTTATTCTAATGGAGAATTATTAAATGGAACAGCAGTTGTTTTTGATACCAGTGGAGCAACCGCAACTTCAAATGTAATTTTACAAGGCAAAACAGCATATGTTAATGGAGAACTGATAGTTGGAACACTTCCTCAAATTTCTGGTAGAACAATTTCTCCTACTGGCAAACCGATTTCATTTGAAGGTGGAGGATATTTAAGCAGTGACTTAATAGTCAAAGGAGACAAAAACTTATTACCTAAAAACGTTAAGAAAGGTGTCATGATTTTCAACATTGTTGGAACTTATGAAGGACAGTAGGAGGTAGCAATATGAAGTTTTTTAAAAAGAAAAGAGATGTTACCACTAAAGAAATTATAAATGATGACACTAAAACTTATCATGTATATGGAAATGAAAAAACCAAGGAAATTGATGGAGTTAGAGAAAAGTTTGGAGTCCAAATATATTCAGCTGAAAGTGATAAAAAGATAGCAGAAACAGTTGAGGAAACAGTTGAAGAAACAGCATCTTTGACTGAAGAAGCAAAAATTGAAACTGAACAAACGGAAGAATTTTATGATATTGACGATGAATATGAATATGTTACACCAAGTTATTTCAAAAACGCTTTCATCTTAGGATTAATATGTGTTCTTGTTGGAGCAGTTATTTCATTTTTTGTTTTTAAAAATAAAATGGCAGCAGACATTAAAACAGCCTATGAACAAAACGGTTATATGTTGACAAATGGTTGTACAGCAACAGCAGCAGATATTAAAGAAGGAAAAACAGCTTATATTAGAGGACAATTAGTTACTGGAACACTGAGAGATATCGACACTACAAATGCAACTGCAACAGCAGCAGATATTTTAAAAGGATATACGGCATATGTTAATGGACAATTAGTTACCGGAACAATTCCAACTTACAATGGTTTAACAACTATCGTTCCATCAGCAACAGATTATAAGATTTCAAAAGGCGTCTATATTGTAGATGATTTAGTTATAAAAGGTGAACCTAACTTGATTTCTAGCAATATTAAAAATGGTATTTCAATTTTTGGTGTTAGGGGTTCTTATGTTATAGAGGAGCCTACCAATGAGTAGAGAAGAAGTTTTAAAGAAACTACAGCAACTAAGAGAAGAAGGGAATTTAAATGTTCCTAGAGATGAACTAATTAAAACTGAAGAACAAATCCAAGGGATTAGGGAAAGTGCTAAAATCAATACAGCAGTATTAGATTATGTCGCTGAAAGAATAAAAGCAGGTATTACAACTGAACAGATAAATGATTGGGTTAAAGAATACACCGAATCACAAGGAGCAATTTGTGCACCTTATCAATATGGGGGATTTCCAAAACATGTTTGTGTTTCAATAGATGATGTCGTTTGTCATGGAATTCCAAACAAAAAAACTATTTTAAAAGATGGAATGATTGTCAATGTTGATGTATCAACAATCTATAATGGTTATTATTCAGATGCCAGTAGAATGTTTATTATTGGTCAAACAACTGCTGAAAAAGAAAAACTTGTTAGAGTTTGTAAAGAATGCTTAGAAATTGGACTAGAACAAGTTAAACCTTATGGTCATTTAGGAGATATTGGTTATTATATTGAGCGACATGCTTTAAAAAATGGTTATAAAGTAGTAAGAGATTTTGGTGGGCATGGTATTGGTTTAGAATTTCATGAAGAACCATTTGTCTTTCATTATGGTAAAAAAAATAATGGTATGATATTAGCGCCAGGAATGATTTTTACTATTGAGCCAATGCTTAATATGAAAAAAAGCGGTATTAGAATTTCAACAATCGATGGATGGACTGCATACACCAAAGATAAGCGACCTTCAGCTCAGTGGGAACATATGGTTTTGGTAACTGAAGATGGTTATGAAATCTTATCCTATTAAAATAAAATCAATTTATTTTTTAGTTCGTTTTTTTGTGTGTGAAGGGTTTAATTTGGTATAATATTAGTATGGAAAATATTAAAAAGCACATTCCAAATTTTGTTACGATTTTAAGAATTGTTGGAACTATTATCTTACTACCATTAGATATAAATACTGATGTCTTTCTTATAATTTATGCTTTTACAGGTTTTAGTGATGTTTTAGATGGTTATTTAGCTAGAAAATTAAATGCTGAAAGTGCACTGGGTTCAAAGTTAGATACTGTAGCAGATTTTGTATATTATTCAGTAGCGATGATTAAGCTCTTGCCTCTTTTATGGGTTAGACTTTCAAGAAAGATATGGATTTTGGTAACGATAGTAGTATTGCTTAGATTGTTTGATTATTTATATTTTGCTTACAAATTTGGAGAACTTTCTTCAACTCATAGTATCTTGAATAAAATGACTTCAGTAGGACTATTTGGAATACCATTTGTGATAAATGCTGAGTTTGTTAATATCTATTGCTGGATAGCAGCAACAATTTCTTTGATTGCCGTTTTATATGAAATATATAATCATTTAATGCTTTTAAAAGATAAAGCAATATAAAAGTTAAAAATAAAAAAGTAAAGAGATATTTTAAATTATCTCTTTATTTTTTTAATAGTTATATAAGTTTAGAAAAGAGAAAGAATCTCATAATCAGCTTCACTGATAAATACTGGTTGTAAATCAATTAACTGTTCAATAGTGTATTTACCATTTAGATAATTATCAATTTCATTTTTGTTTAACACAATAGGAACACGATTATGGATGTTTCTGGTCGAGCTTGCCTCAGTGGTAATGATGGAATAGTTATAGATGGGATTATCTATTTGATAGATTCCTGCAAAATAAATGATATCTTCATCAGTATGAATATAATGTCTTTTTTTATGCTTATCCCATTCATAAAATCCTGAGGCGATAACGACACACTTATGATTTTGAAAATCATCTTCATAGATGTTGGTATCTCTTATTGTTTCAATTCTAGTATTGATTAAATTTCTTTTGTTTAATGAGTAACCCCACTTCATTAACTGATAATCGTTATTAGCAAACACCAAAGATACATTAGAAGGAAAAATCTCGCCAGTTGATAATAAATCTAAAGTACTTTGATTATATTTCTTTTCTAGTATTTGTAAGATTTTAGAAATATCGATGCTTTCATCAAAATAATATCTACCACACATAATATTAATATACAAAAAAACCCTTCATTATTGAAGGGTTAATCGATAACATCTAATAATTCTAACAGCCTATTTAACTCATCTTTATCTTGATAAAAGATGTTAATTGAATTTTTAGTAATCTTTACCTTTGAACTAAATTTTCTTTGAAGAGAGTTTTGCAAATCTACTAAATATGGGTCCTCTACCTTCGTTTTAGCAGGTTTAGAAGCCTTTTTTGCTGTTGCTAAAGCTTCAACCTGTCTTACTGATAATCCTTCGCTAACAGCTTTATGTGCAATTTCACTAATGGTTTTATCATCCAAAGTGATTAAACATTTTACATGTCCCATCGACAGTTTCTTTTCTTCAACTAATTTTTGAACATCTTTAGGAAGTTTTAATAATCTTAAAGTATTGGAAACATGTTCTCTACTTTTGCCAATTCTTTTAGCTAGTTGCTCTTGGGTGTAACCGAGAGTTTCAATTAATTTTTGATAGCCGCTTGCTTCTTCCAGCGCATTTAAGTCTTCTCTTTGAATGTTTTCTAATAAAGAAATTTCCATCATTTGAGTGTCAGTAAAATCCATGATAATGGCAGGTATTTCTTCTTTTCCTGCTAAAACAGAAGCTTTTACTCTTCTTTCACCAGCAATTAATTCATAACCCCCAGTTGCCTCTCTTACTAAGATAGGAGTAAAAACGCCAGTTTCTCTAATTGATTGAGCCAGTTCTTCTAATTTTTCTTGGTCAAAAGTTTTTCTTGGTTGATATGGATTAGAACGAATATCTACTAATTTTAAACTAGCCCTACGCCCATACTCATCAGCTTTAGCACTGCTTTGTATTTCATCAATGACTGATATAACATCGTCACCAAAGATAGCAGCTAAACCAGTTCCCAAACGTTCTTTTCTTTCTTTTTTCTTTGCCATCTTTTACCTCCCTATGAGTTTTTAGTGATGACTTCCTTAGCTAAAGCGGCATAGGCTCTAGCGCCATCAGATTTAATATCATGTTCGAAGATGCTTTTTCCATAAGAAGGAGCTTCTGATAAACGAACATTTCTAGGAATATAAGAACGATAAACTCGTTCTTTGAAATATTTTCTAACTTCTTGTTGAACTTCAATCGATAAATTGGTTCTTGCATCAAACATCGTTAATAAGACCCCTTCAATATATAAATGAGGGTTGTAAAGTTTTTGAACCAATCTAATTGTTGAAAGAAGTTGAGTTAATCCTTCTAGGGCATAGTATTCACATTGTACAGGGATGATTACCGAATCAGCGGCAGTTAAAGCATTAGTATTTAATAACCCTAGTGAAGGCGGACAGTCAATGATTATAAAATCATAATTGTGTTTTATGACATCTAACTTGTTTTTTAACAATCTTTCTCTACCTTCCTGATAATTTGCTATTTCTATATCACTTCCTGCTAAATCAATAGTAGCGGGAATCAAGTCAATTGGTGGAATTTTAAGAGAAAGAATTCCTTTTTCAGTTTCTACATCTTTAAGTAACAAGTCATATGTACTATATTTTATCGAGTTTCTAGCTCCCACTCCTTGAGTTGAGTTAGCTTGAGGGTCTAAATCCACTAGTAAAACTTTTTTGCCTAAATATGCTAAACCTGCAGAAAGGTTGATGCTTGTTGTTGTTTTTCCAACCCCACCTTTTTGGTTGGCTAATGCAATAATTTTTCCCATACCTATATACCTCAATAATTATTTTATCATAAAGCAACTATTTTTTGATAGTTATCGTAATAATGTAATCTTCATCATTATCTTGTTCAGTCATCTGGACACTGCGATCAAAAGATTTAGCTTTTTTAAAAGTGTCTCTAAAAGAATTGATAATTAATTGAG
This sequence comes from Erysipelotrichia bacterium, assembly GCA_012800355.1. Taxonomy (GTDB): domain Bacteria; phylum Bacillota_I; class Bacilli_A; order Erysipelotrichales; family Erysipelotrichaceae; genus UBA1783. The sequence goes on from JAAZJL010000097.1 coordinate 18,250, forward strand.
CGGAAATGCCAAAACATTTGATGCTCCCTTTTTTCTTTTTTCTCTCTTTAACATAATTAGTTTCGATAAAGTTTTCTGTTTCTTTAACATTTAAATCTTTATTTAAAATAGTTTCAAGAACTTCCTTTTGCTGTTTTTCGCTAAGTAACAACATCGCTCGACCATGTCTTTCAGTAATTTCTTTAGAATTTATTGCTTGCTGAACATCAGCGTTTAAATTTAACAATCTGATTTTATTGGAAATTGTGGTTTGCTTTTTCCCTATTTTATTAGCTAATTGTTGTTGAGTCAGACCAGTTAAGCGAATCATTTGTAAATAGCCATTAGCTTCTTCAATAGGAGATAAATCTTCTCTTTGAATATTTTCTATCAAAGATAGGGTAGCTGCTTGAACTTCATTAGCTTTTATGACAATAGCATTAATCTGTTTATGGCCTAAACTCTTACAAGCTCTATATCTTCTTTCTCCAGCAATCAATTCATAACCCATATAAGATTCTCTGACAGTGATTGGCTGAATTAATCCATTTTCTTTAATTGAAAGAGCTAATTCTTCAATTGCTTCATTATCAAAACTACTTCTTGGTTGATATTGATTTGGTTTTATTTCATCAATGTTAATAAGTTGGTATTGTGCCATAATTTCTCCTCCTATAAGGGTTTCTTTTTAATTTGTCCATAGTTTCGTGGATATTTATTTGGTGTGTGTTTGATCTTTTTTAGATCAATAATTAGACGGACATTATCTTCGATTAAACTAAATTCACTGATTTTGTTTACTTCTGCTCCTAGTATTTCAATGGCCTTTTCAGCTTGTTTTAATTCCTCATATCCTTTTGGTCCTTTCATTGCCAGAAAATGCCCATCAACTTGCACTAATGGCAAACACAGTTCGGATAAGATATTTAAAGGAGCAACTGCTCTGGCAACAGAGAATTTGAAGGCTTCATAATTTTCTTTAGCAAAATCTTCAGCTCTTTGGTTAGAGGTGTAAACTTTATTAAGGTTTAATGTTGCAATAACTTCATTTAAAAAAGAGATTTTTTTATTATTTGGTTCCAATAAACACACTTCAAGATTGGGATTATATATTTTTAATACTAATCCTGGAAAACCAGCTCCAGTTCCTACATCAATTAAATTATTAGTAGGATTAAATAATTTTCCTAACAATAGACAATCTAAAAAATGTTTAACATAAATATCATCTTTATCGGTAATGGCTGTTAAGTTAAACTTTTTGTTCCACTGGATTAATAAATCAGCATACTTATCTAACTGCTGCAATTGCTTTTCAGTTAAATCAATTTGATGGCTTAAAAAAAACTTTTTATAGTCCACTGATGTTTCTCCTTTTTAATAATCTTTGGTCAATTATGATTATACAAAAAAAAGAACAATTATTAAACTAAAAAGGAAGCATTTACAGTTTTTATTAATTATATTAATATATGTTTGCATAGGGAGATAAAAATAATGGCAATTTATGATTATTTGATTAGTTACGGACAATTTGATTCTTTAGTTAGCTTTAATGGTCGATTAAAAGAGTATTTAAACATTTATGCTAATGACAAAAACAGAGAATTGTTAGAAATGATGCTTAAAGAAAATGAGAATTTGTATGTGTATACAAATTTTGGGTTAAAATTTAATATGGCTTTAATTGCCAATAAACAGATAGGCTATAAGGATGCTGGAAAAATTGATGACCACAGCCTTAAAGTGCCTTACATTATTTATTGGGAAAACGAAAATTTTCAAAGAGCACTAGTAATTAATACAAACAGCTACATTGAAGCTAAAGGGATGTTTTTTAGTTTAACTGAGGTAGATAACTATTTTGAAAATGATAAAAATGATTTAGTAGCAGTTTATCTAAACCAAGATAATGAAAGTGAAGTAATTGAAGTGTTCAAAGAAATGTTAGTTGGCAAACAATCATTAGTTTCAATTCAAAAAAGATTAGACAATAAATATATTAGTGATGTTGATTTGATGAAGGAACAGTGTAAAAAAATTAGTCAAGATGTTTTTAACAAAGCAATAGAAACAATTTTACCTTTAGAATCAAGTGAAAGAAAGTCATATATTGATGAAGCGATTGCCAGAGCTTTTATCATCAAGAAAGCTTTATATGTTAGATATATGTCAAATAGACATCTTTTAAATGAAAGACATTTTGGTAAGGTGTCTCAGCAAAGAGCTTTTGCGAAAAGCTATATAAGTGAGATTCCAATAGTTCCATATTTTAAATTGTTTAATATGTAAAAATAAAGCAGGAATTCCTGCTTTACTTTTTTGGGGGATAAAATATTTTTGAAATAGAAAGGATATATATGTACAAGCAATTTTCTACTTGCAAGTTCATAATACTAATAAAGATGTGAAAAAATATCAAATCATAGTGTGAAATTGTGTGAAAACACAAAAAGTATTATAAACACTTAATTATAGCTACAGTATTACTTGCAGCACCCTTTCTAATTTGGTCACCACTGCAAAACAGTGAATAACCACCTATTACTTTATCTTCTCTGATTCTGCCAACTTCGATAATATCATTATCACTAGTACTTATTGGCATAGGATAAACATTATTTATACCATCATCCATTAATTTAACTCCTTTACTACTAGAAATAGCTTCTCTAACTTCTTCTATAGTTAAAAGTCTTTCAGTAGCAAAACTGATAGAAATACTATGACTTCTAATTATTGGAACTCTAACACAAGTGCAAGTTACATTCAAATTAGGTAAATGCATAATCTTTCTTCCTTCATTTTGCATTTTCATTTCTTCATCGGTGTAACCATCGGCTAAAAATGTTCCAATTGCAGGAATACAGTTATAAGCAATTTGATGAGCAAAAATACTATTTTCTATTTCTTTACCATTTAATAACGCTTCAATCTGGTTATCTAATTCTGTAATTCCTTCAATACCTGCACCACTAACAGCTTGATAAGTGCTAACAATCATTTTGGTAAGTTTAGATTTTTTATTAATACCATACAAAGCCATAAAGGCAATAATAGTACTGCAATTTGGATTGGCGATAATTCCATTATGTTTTTTAGCATCTTCACCATTAATTTCAGGAATAACTAAAGGAACATCTTTATCCAATCTAAAAGCACTGCTGTTGTCAATTAATATAGCACCTGCTTTTTTTATAAATGGAGCAAAATGCTTAGAAGATTTTCCGCCAGCTGCTCCTAATATGACATCTAATCCTTCAAAGCTGTTTTCTGTCGCTTCTATAACTTTTAAAGTTTCACCCTTAAATTCAATTTCTTTTCCAACACTTCTACGGCTAGCCATAAGTCTTAGTTCATCAACCTTAATGTCTTGTTCAATTAAACACTGAATCATCTGCTGACCAACTGCACCAGTTGCTCCTAATATACCTATTTTCATAATGAATCGCTCCTTGTAATAAACTTATCGTAGATACATCTAATTGTTTTTTCAAAATCTTTATTTTCAACTCCGATAATAATATCAATCTCATCAGCAGCTTGATTGATGATTCTAATATTAATATTATGTGCTCCAAGTTCACCAAACAATAACCCTGACATTCCAGGTTTATTTTTCATGCTTCTACCAACAACAGCAATCAAAGCCATCTTATCGAGAACTGTGACATTGTCGCAGTCTAAATCTTTTTTCAATCTAGCAATGATTTCATAAACAACTTTTTCAATAGCTTCAGTTTCGACAACAACACTAAAAGAATCAACCCCTACTGGAACACTTTCAATAGAAATATTAAAATCCTCAAATACTTGCAATGTCTTTCTTAATCCCCCAACTTCACTAGAAATCTGAGGTTTGTTGATGGTAATAACTGAAAAGTTTTTCTTGCCAGAAATACCTGTAATAAAATGAGGTGGATCTACAGCATCTTGCGAACTGCAATCACCTAAAATCATCGTGCCTGGATGCTCAGGTTTATTAGTGTTTCTGATATTAATAGGAATGTTTTTTTCACTTACTGGAAATATTGCTTCATCATGCAATACATTTGCGCCCATATAACTTAATTCTCTAAGTTCACTATAGGTAATATAATTGATAGTCTTAGGATTTTTAACGATTCTAGGATCAGCTATTAACAAACCAGATACATCTGTCCAGTTTTCATAAACATCAGCATTGACAATATTGGCTAATATAGAACCACTGATATCACTACCACCCCTAGACATAACTTTAATCACCCCATTAGGTAAGGCGCCATAAAATCCGGGAATTACAACTCTTCGCCCGTTTTTTATTTTGCTTATTAAATTTTGTTCACTTTTTTCAAAATTAACCTTGCCGTTATAATTAAAGGCAATAACTTCACTAGCATCAATAAACTGCCCATTTATATATTCCGCTAAACATTTGGCAGTTAAATATTCTCCTCTGGAAACTAAATAATCAAGGCCAATATCTTTACCCATTAAATCTCTAATAATTTTAAATTCTTTTTCTAAATCAATTTTTAAGTTGAGTTGTTTCTTTATACCCATGTATTTGTCATAAATCATGTTAAATAAATCATCATAGGGTACGCCATATTTTATATGAGCATGACACAAATAAAGCAAATCAGTAACCTTATAGTCTTCATCACCAGATTTACCACAAGCACTTGTAACAATAAAAACTCTATCCTTGTCACTTTCAATGATATTTTTTACTTTTTTAAACTGCGTTGCACTTGCAACTGAACTTCCACCAAACTTAACTACTTTAATCATACGAAACTCCTGCCACAAACATATTTTTATCATCTGTTTTTTCTATTAATTTTTTTAATTTATATAAATCCATAGGTTTTGTAATAATTACTTCTGCTTCAATTTCTCTATGAATATAATCTTTAAAATACTCTAAGTTTTTAGTTCGCACATAAAACTTGCTGCTATATTCCTTGTTATTAATATAAACTTTATTATCGTTTTTTATTTTTAAATCTTCATTGTTTAACAGCGAAACAATATCTTGAACTACTGCATGAGCGGTAGGAAAGGTTCCAGCACCCTGCCCAATATAAGATGCAGCAGTTAAGTTATCACTTTTAAATACAATACAATTTAGATTAGAAGGCACATGAGCCAAAATGTCGTTGTTGGCGATGTACTCTGGTAAAACAAAAACCTGAGCATGTCCTGCTTTTTTTATACCCCTACCAACAAGTTTAAGTGTTGATTGATTCTTTTGGCCAAAATCAATATCTTTTTGATTAACCGTTCTTACGCCAAAAGTGGTAATATCATCCAGATTTAAAGAAGTATCCCAAACCATATTGCCAGTTAAACAACACTTGTATTTAACATCATGACCATCAATATCATCACTTGGATCACTTTCCGCATAGCCAAGTTTTTGAGCTTTGGCTAATACATCTTGGAAACATTGTCCTTCTTTAAGCATCTTATCTAAGATAAAGTTGGTTGTTCCATTAAAGATACCAATAAAATCACTGATTTCATCAACTCTTTTTGTATGTCGGATATTAGACATTACTGGAATTCCGCCACCGACACTGCCTTCAAAAATAATATTTACATCATTTTTCTTGGCTAGAGCAACTAGTTCATCATAATAAGTAGCCATGACTTTTTTATTGCTGGTAACGACATGCTTTTTCATATTTAAAGCCTTAGAGATACAGATAAAAGGAAACTCTATTCCTCCTAAACATTCAACTACAACATCAATATCCTCATCTAAAGCATCATCAATATTAAAAACCATCCTTTCATCAATGGCCTCACTTTCATCTTTTACTAGTATTTTTTTAATCTCTAATTGTTTTGTAAAACTGGTATTTCCTTTATCTACGATATAAGATACGCCTTTACCAACATTGCCATGTCCTAATAATGCAATTTTCATAATTTAACTGTCCTTCCTAGAAAAACACTTGTATTTGTGTTAGAAACATAGTATCATTCTTTCAAGATGTAATCAAGGAGAATATTATGAATTTATTTTTGAGCACAAGAAATAAAGAAAATGTTGTTTATTCTAAAGAGGCGATAATTCAGGGACTGGCCAAAGATGGAGGTTTATATATGCCTACAGAATTAATTGATATTAAAATAGACTTAAATAAATGTTTAGATTTAAATTATCAGCAACTAGCAACATATATACTTTCAAACATCTTTGATGATTTTACTAAAGAAGAAATAAGAGAATGTGTATTTGCCGCTTACACTAATTCATTTAAAACAGATAATATTACTCCAGTAACTAAAATAGGGAAGGATTTTTTATTAGAGCTTTACCATGGGCCAACTTCGGCTTTTAAAGATGTGGCTTTAACAATTCTTCCTCACTTATTAAACATTGCTTATAAAAGTTATGGAAAAAATAAAAAAATATACATTTTAACTGCTACAAGTGGAGATACAGGAAAAGCAACACTAGAAGCTTTTAAAGATGTAAAAAATACATATGTCACAGTATTTTATCCCAAAGATAAGGTAAGTGAGATTCAAGAAAAACAAATGAATACTACTAAAGGAAACAATGTTGATGTTGTATCTGTTGTAGGCAATTTTGATGATTGTCAAAGACTTGTAAAAACAATATATGAAGATAATCAAATTCATGAAATCTATAAAAATGTTCAATTGTCAAGTGCTAATTCAATTAATGTTGGCAGACTAATACCACAGGTTGTTTACTATTTTAAAGCATATAGCGATTTAGTAAACAACGGATTTATTAAACTAAAAGACAAGGTAAACTTTATTGTACCAACAGGAAATTTTGGGGATATTTTGGCAGGGTATATTGCGAAATTAATTGGCTGTCCAATAAATAAACTGGTGTGTGCTTCTAATAAAAATAACGTCCTAGTCGATTTTATTAATACTGGTATTTATGATATAAATAGAAAATTTTATACAACCATATCTCCTTCAATGGATATCTTAATATCAAGCAATTTAGAAAGATTGCTATTTGTGTTAAGCGATTTTAATGATCAAAAAATAAAGCAGTATATGAATGATTTAAAAACTAAAGGAAGATATAAAATAGATAAAGAAATGCTAAACAAACTGCAGCAGTCTTTTGTGGGAATATATGTCAGTGAAAATGAATGTAAAAAAGCAATGCATCAAGCATTCTTTCAAGACAAAAGATTAATAGACCCTCACACCGCAATTGGTTATCATAGCAGTAATAAATATAGAGATAACTATAAAAATATTATCCTTGCGACAGCATCACCTTTTAAATTTCCAACCAGTGTATTAAGTTCTATTACTGATACTATTGTAGAAGATGAAGTAAGCGCAATGGAAAAACTGGCTCAAATATCTAAAGAAGAAATTCCAACTAATTTAAAAGGTCTTGATAAATTAGAAATTTTACATAATAAGACAATAAAGATTAATGAAGGAAGAGATTATGTGATAGAAAGGATTAAAGAGTTAAATGATTAAGATTAAAGTACCTGCAACCAGCGCAAACCTAGGGGTAGGTTTTGATACTTTAGGTATAGCGTTAAATATTTATAATACTTTTTATGTAGAAGAAAGTGAGTTTTTATTAATAGAGGGTGTGGATAAAAAATATCAAAACAGAAACAATTTATTTATGATAGCTTTCGATAAGGTAAATGAAAGATTTAACACATTTAAAAACATTCATTTAAAAATAGAAGCTAATATTCCAATAGCTAGAGGTTTAGGATCTAGCGCTTCTTTTATAGTGGCTGGTGCAATAGCTGCCAACTATTTAAACAACAATAAACTTAAAGTGGAAGAGATATTTAAAATATGCACGTCGCTAGAAGGACATCCAGATAATATCGCTCCTGCCATTTTTGGAGGACTTAATGCTAGTTTTATGTATAATGATATTCCTTATAGTAAAAAAATTAATGTGCATAAGAAATATAAGTTTACGGTATTAATACCTGATTTTAAAGTTTCAACTAGTCTTGCTAGAAAAGTTTTGCCTTCTCTATATTCAAAAGAAGATACTGTTAATAATTTATCTAATATTGTCAGTCTTTGTTTGTCATTAAATGATGGAGATGACAATGTTCTTAAATTATCAAACAATGATAAGATACATGAACCATATAGAAAAAACTTAATACCAGATTTTGATTTGTTGAAACAGCAGTGTCTAAATAAAGGGGCCTACACATTTATGATAAGTGGATCAGGACCAACATGTTTGGTAATATCAAATGATGATAGTTTTTCTAAAAAAATAGACACTTCTAAAACAAAGAACAAATGGAAGTTAATAGATTGTAAGGTTGATAATACTGTAGTTGAAGTGGAGGAATTATAAATGACGAAAGATTATTTGATTATCCATAAAAAGGTTTTGCCTGATTACTTTATTAAAGTAATAGAAGTTAATCAAGCGATAAAAGAGAAAAAATATCCAAATATAAGCGAAGCTGTCAAAGCAGTTGGCATTTCAAGAAGTACGTATTATAAATACAAAGATTATGTATTTTTACCAGAAGAAAGCACAATTACGAAAAAAGCAATTTTGAGTGTTGATTTAATTCATCGACCTGGAAGTTTGTCAAGTGTGCTGAATGTTTTGAAAAATAATAAAATAAGCATACTTACAATATCTCAATCATTACCAGTGAATGAGTTGGCAAATGTGATAATATCAATAGATATTACCGATATAAATATAAGTATGAATGAATTAATTAGAGAATTAAAAGTTTTAAAACAAGTTAAAGATGTTAAATTAATAGCTTTCGAATAGCGAAATTACGATATTTATTGGATTTTTTGGTGTAAGATATAAATATAATTTTAATTAGAGTATCAACAAGGAGGATTTATATGTCTGATATGTTAAAAAATGCGCAAAGCCAAATTAGATTTGCAGTTAATAAACTGGGATTACCAGAAGAGGTTTATGAACTTTTAAAAGAGCCTCAAAGAGTAATAGAAGTTAGTATCCCTGTAAGGATGGATGATGGAACTATTAAAACATTCAAGGGTTATCGAGCTCAGCACAATAATGCAGTTGGGCCTTATAAAGGTGGTGTTCGTTTTCATCAAAGTGTTGATTTAGAAGAAGTTAAAGCTCTTTCTATTTTGATGACTTTTAAGTGTGGGATTGTTGGAATTCCTTATGGTGGAGGAAAAGGTGGTGTTACAGTAAATCCACTTGAATTATCACTAAAGGAACTAGAACAATTGGCTAGGGGCTATGTTGAAAAAACTCATAAATATTTAGGAGATCGAATTGATATTCCTGCTCCTGATGTTGGTTCAAATGCTCAAATAATGTCTTGGATGTTGGATGAGTATGAAAAGATTAGTGGTTACCAACAGCCAGGGTTTATTACAGGTAAACCTATTTCGTTAGGTGGTTCTTTAGGCAGAACTCAAGCAACGGGTGTTGGTATTGTTGAGATAGCAAAGTGTTATTTAGATAAAGCAGGTAAAAAAGTGGAAGAAGCAAGTGCTGCTGTTCAAGGATTTGGTAATGTGGGCAGTTTTACCTGTAAATCGCTTCAGGATGAAAAAATAAAAGTTATAGCAATTGCTGAATTTTATAATGGAAAGACATTTGCGATTTATAAAGAAGATGGCATTGATATTGAAGCACTGATGAAATTTAGAGAGTCAAATAAAAACATAGCTGAATTTGAGGGTGTTGAAGTAATCGATATGGATGTATTCTGGACTTTAAATGTCGATCTTTTAATTCCTGCTGCTCTTGAAAATGCCATTGATGGTGAAATTGCAGGAAAAGTAAAAGCAAAAGCCATAATTGAAGCAGCCAATGGACCTACGACAACTGAAGGTGATAGAATCTTTAAGGAAAGAAATGTTTTTGTATCTCCTGATATTTTGACCAATGCTGGTGGTGTAACAGTTTCTTATTTCGAGTGGGTGCAGAACCTATATGGTTACTCTTGGACTGAGGAAAGGGTACTAAATGAAGCTAAAGCTACAATGAGAAAAGCATTTGATAATATATGGAATTTATATAAACAATATAACGATATCTCAATGAGAGAAGCTGCTTATATGTATTCGATTAAGGTAGTAGCTGATGCAATGAAACTTAGAGGATGGTACTAAAAAAACAAAACTGATAGATAGGTTTTAAAATAAAACAATTAACATTTCTCGGGAAATACTAATGTTCTATAATATTTAAAGACTATTGAAACATAATAAAAACAGCTAAATCAGCTGTTTTATTTTGTCTTGTAAAATATTTACACACTTTTCTAATATTTCTTTATCTTGATTATTAAATCTAGATTTGATTGGCGAATCAATATCTAAAACACCAAATAATTCATTGTTAATAATAATGGGCAATACGATTTCGCTATTTGAAGCACTATCACAAGCGATGTGTCCAGCAAAAGCATGAACATCATCAACTATAACTGTCTGTTTGATAGTAGCGCAGTAACCACAAACACCTTTGTTAAGAGGAATAATTTCACAGGCTACTTTACCTTGAAATGGACCAAGTATCAGTTGTTGGTCTTTTAAAAGATAATAACCAACCCAATTAATGTTTTCTAAACATTCATTGAAAAAAGCACTGGTATTTGAAAGCAGAGTAATCAAATACTTTTCTTCTGCAATTAAAGATTGAAGTTTTTCTTCCAGTTTCATAAAAGACACCTCTTTATCAATTATAGACAATTGTCTTAAAACAATCTATAATGAAAGTCAGACAGGGGTGCTTTATGCTGAGAAATACCCTTAGACCTGATCTAGTTAATACTAGCGTAGGAAGATCTAAGTTTCTTGGCACCTGTAGAAAGGTGTTTTTTATGAATCAGAAAATTAAAGGATTAGTGCACATTGCTTTATATGGAGCTTTGTTTGTAGTATTAGATTTTATTGCTAATACATTCAATTTATTTGTTATGCCTCAAGGTGGTAGACTTTCACTTGGAACTATTGCTTTACTGTTGGCAAGTTATCATTTAGGATGGAAAAAAGGAGTAGTAGTTTGCATTGTGGCTGTTATCTTAATGCTAGTGACAGGTTCAGTTAACTATTATGGAATGTTCAGCTTTCTTTTTGACTATTTGTTAGCTTATGGAGCATATGGTTTAAGTAGTCTTTTTCCTAACTATAAAAAGCTATATTGTGGTATTATAATTACTAGTTTAATAAGATTAGCGTTTTCAACATTATCAGGAATGGTTGTGTGGCAAACTCCGTTTTGGGGTTCAATATCTTATAATGCATCATACATTCTTCCAACAATGTTGATGGACTTAATTATTGTACCGTTAATATATGAAAAATTAACTCCACTATTTAAAAAATGAGGTAATGATGTTTCCAGAAAAAAATTCTTCAGTCTATATTCAATCTTTCAAACATGATGGTTCCCTATATCGAACATGGGATCAAGGTTTTGTATTGGAAAGTGATAAAGACCATTGTGTACTTGTTACTAATAAGACTTGGGTAATTGAACAGGACGGAAGAAAATGGTTTACTCGAGAACCAGCAATAGGTTATTTTTACAATAATAGATGGTTTAATGTAATTGCGATGATTAGAAGTGATGGCATTTATTATTATTGTAATCTAGCTTCACCAGCTTTATATGATGGTGAAGCAGTTAAATATATTGATTATGATTTGGATTATAAAATTTTCTCTGATAATACGATAATCACTTTAGATCAAGAAGAGTATAAAGAGCATAGTAAAATGATGAATTATCCTAAGGAGATTGATCAGATAATCAAAAATGAAATGCAAAAGATATTGGAAGATGTCGAAAATCAAAGAAAACCTTTTAATCGTGAATATGTTGAAAAACACTTTCAACAATACTTAGAACAGTTGACCAATCAATAGTATTTTATGTAAAATATAGTTAACCAAAATGGTTAATTTAAAAAAGCACTAAAAGATGATTATGGTGTAATTAAAACGGAAAAATTAAGATATTTTTAAGTGCAACAAATGTTTTAAGGGGATATATTTTTATAATAATAGAGAAGGAAAAATGAACTTTTTAGATGACTTTTTGTATGAATTACATAGTCAAAACCTGGAAGAGGTAAACGAGGTGAGGGAAATGAAAAAAAAGTTTTGGATTATTTTATTGTTAGTTTTAATGATTGCTGGTTGTAGCAAAGCGGATTCATCAAGAGAAATAGAAAGTATTGATTCGGGATGGAAAAATAATGTAGGCGAATACATTGAACCAAATGAAGAAACTACAAAAACACCAATTAACAATGACCTAAAATTAATTAAAAATGGGTCAGCTACAATTAAAACTAAAAATGTTAATGAGTCTTATCAAAACATATTGGATTTAGTTAAAGAATTTGATGGCTATCAAACAGATATCAGTAGAAATGAGGGAAATTATTACACCACAATTAGAGTGCAGTTTAAAATTCCTGCTGATAATCTGGATGCTTTTCTAGATAAGCTTAATGAAGGTGAAGATGTTAAATATCTTAATGTTTCTACCCAAGATATTACTAAAGAATATTTTGATTCTGACATTAGATTAAAACAATTAGAAAAAGAATTAGCTAAGTATCAAGAATTTTTTGACAAGGCAAGCAATGTAGAAGAAATGTTAAAGATTCAAAATGAAATTAATAGAACAACTACTGAAATTGAAATATTAAAAGGACAGTTTAAATTTTGGGATTCTTTAATTGCCTATTCAACAATTAATCTAGATATTTCAGAGTATGATGATGTAATTCAAACATCACAAGAAATCAAATTCACAGCTTTAAGTTTTGAAGATTTCCTGTATTATCTGAAATCAGGAATAGTAAGAAGTGCCAGTGCTCTGGTTTCTATTATTCAATATGCAATTATTTTAATTATTGCAGGTGTTCCTATTTGGTTACCAGTTGGTGGAGTTGTTTATTACATTGTTAAAAAAAGAAAGAATGCTCCTAAAAAGGAAAAAAATGAAAAAATAGAAACACTTGATAAAGAGTAAAGTCTTATTTTTCACAGCTATTAAATTTTTACAAAAGAAGAATTTTGCTGTTTTTAAACATAAGGAAAATAATTAAAGCAGTTTTGAAGTGCTTTAATCAAAAAAATGGATATTAATATTTATATTTTCTTTGTCATGATGATAATAGTAATTCTTTTGTTGTGGCCAAAAACATTTTTCAATACTATAAATAAGATTATCTTGATATAAAAAGGAGACAAGTATTATGACTAGAAAACTTAATGTTACTTTAACTGTTTGTTCGTTACTGGTTTTTTTAGTTATGTTAAACTATATATTATTATTTCAAGATAAGTTTCAATTAGCCCCTAAAGAAGCAATAAAAAGTGTTAATTACGAAAATGGAGTTTTGTTTATTGAATTAACTGAATTAGTTGAATATGCTGAATTATATGAGGACTATTATAACGAAAACATTGACCAGTTTTGTGATGAAGTTCAATCTTATACAATTATTGCCATGGGTTCTAGACGATCATATCAATATAGACTGAAAAAAGAATCAGAAACAATAAGTATTCCTAATTATAATGAAGAAAAACCAGTGTTTTTTCACCAAATAATTCCCTCACAAGAATCATTTTATAAACCACAAGTTATTATCTTTGGCCAAGCAACTTTGTCAGAATGCAGTTTTGTCATTTATCCACGTATTGCAATCAAGTATTACGGAATTATGGCAATTGTAGGTGGTATAGTTTTCCTATTGTTAGCATACTTGTTTAGAAAAAAGGAAATCCTTTTGAAATTATTTGCTTTCACGGTTGTGTTTTTGTTCGCTTATTTTTTGGTATTTTTAATTACTGGCTTTATTACCTACCAGATGAAAACTTTGTTGCTTTTGCAATTATTTGCTGCATTATTTTTAAGTTTAGCTTCTATTGGATTTTTCTCATTAACCAAGGGAAAAATAAAACGTTTTATTCATTAGAATTCAAAATTGCATTTTCAATAGTTATTTTATGTTACAATATTCTTAAGTAGGTGATGTTAATGAAAAAAACAATTGCAATCGTCGAAGATGAAAAAGACTTAAATGAATTAATGAAAAGGTATCTTGAAAAAGAAGGATATACGGTCAACTCATTCTATACATATGAGTCAGCTTTACAACAAGCTGGTAATAAAGATATTGATTTATGGTTATTAGATATTATGCTGGATGAAAAAAGTGGGTTTGATTTATTTGAGGTGATTAAAAGTCAAAGAGATGATGTACCTATGATTTTTATTAGTGCTAGAGATAAGGAATTTGATAGAATCATCGGTCTTGAAAAAGGTAGTGATGATTATATTACTAAGCCTTTCAATATGAAAGAGGTTGTTTTAAGAGTCAATAAAATTATGCAAAGATTCTATCGTGAAGAAGAAAAATTTGTAATTGATGGCTATGCTATTAACGAGACTCAAAGAACAATTACTGATGGTGATGAAATAATTGATTTAACAACTAAAGAATTTGATTTATTGATGTTGTTTGTCCATAAAAAGGGAGTAGCTTTATCAAGGGAAAGTATTATTACCGCTGTCTGGGGTGAAGGTTATTATGGTTCAGATAGAGTTGTTGATGATACATTAAGAAGATTAAGAAAGAAAATGCCTAAATTAAATATTAATACCTTACATGGATATGGTTATAAATTAGGATAATGAGAAGATTTTTTAAATCAATAACAGATGTGTCTTTATTCCAACAGGTCAGCCTTATTATTGTGACATTTGGTGTGGTGCTGATCTTTTTCTTCTCGGTTTATTTAAGGGGCAATATTGATGATTTTGTGATAAACCAGGTTATGTCTCTTTTGCATCGTTCACAGGAAAGTTTAGTTAAAACATTAACTGATGACGGTGGTTTTTCTGATTTAGCTTATGATGCTGATGTTATTCATTTTGTTTACTCTGATGATAAATGTATTAAATACTATGGTGGCAGGATAACTGATGAGTTTATCAGTAAAGTTAATGAGATTGCTTTAGAAAATAATACAGGTTGGAAAGAAAGCAGTTTTGAAGCAAACGATAAAAAATATTTTTACTACTATTCAAATGCTGAAGGAAAATTTGAAGTAATATCCATTATTGGCGAAGCTTATGGCAATGCGATTGAAAATGATTTACTGAGTAATGTCTCTAATACTAGTGCAATAGTGTTTAGTGTAATTTTCATCTTGCTTACTGTTTGGGTAGCGACTATTATAACTCCACTTTTACAAATGCAAAGTTATATAGGAAAAATTAGACAAGGTGAAGATAATGCTGTTTTAAATATTGAAAGAAAAGATGAATTAGGTGATTTAGCTAGAGCACTAGTAGGAATGCATAAGGAAATAAAACGTCAAGAAGAAACTAAAGAAGAAATTATTCAAAACATTTCTCATGATTTAAAAACCCCTATTGCAACAATTAAATCTTATGCTGAAAGCATTAAAGATGGTGTTTATCCTTATGATACTTTGGAAAAGAGCGTTGATGTAATTGTCGAAAATGCTGATAGATTAGAAAGAAAAGTTTATAGCTTGCTATTTTTAAATCGTCTTGATTATATGATGGAACAAGAAAAAGAAACAGATAAAACAACTGATATGTACGAACTTATCAATGAGGTTTTGGTTTCCTTTAAGATGATTAAGCCAGAACTTAAAATAGATTTACAGTTAAGTCCAGCAATCTTTAAAGGAGACAAAGAAAGTTGGCTAGTCGTAATTTCTAATTTGTTAGATAACGCGTTAAGATATGCTGAAAATACGATTACCATTGTTTTAGAACCATATTATTTTTCAATAGCCAATGATGGTCCTTCACTTTCAGCAGATAGAGTTAAAACCCTTTTCAAGCCATTTGAAAAAGGAGATAAGGGAAAGTTTGGCTTAGGTTTAAGTATTTGTTATAAGGTTTGTAATGCTTATGATTATTCAATTGTAGCTGAAAATTTAGAAAACGGAGTTATTTTTAGAATTGAAGCAAAAACAAAACCTAAACCTGAAAAAAGGAAATCAGATAAGAGTTAGGCAATTGAAATAAATGCTATAGATTGCTAAAATATTTAAAAGAACATTTATTAAGGAGGATTAAAAATGAGTACACCGCATATAAGTGCAAAAATGGGCGATGTCGCTAAACTAGTCTTGATGCCAGGAGATCCATTAAGAGCAAAAGTTGTAGCGGAAACATATTTAGAAGATGTTGTTCAATTTAATGGTATTAGAGGAATGTTAGGTTTTACTGGAACATATAAAGGACACAGAGTTTCAGTTATGGGCTCTGGTATGGGTATGCCTTCAATTGGTATCTATTCGTATGAATTATTCTCTTTCTATGGTGTAGAAGCAATAGTTCGTATTGGTTCTACTGGTGCTATGAAAGCGGACATTGATTTATATGAAGTTATCTTAGGTGATAGTGCATATTCTCAATCAACATTTGCTAGAGAGTTTTGTGGTTATCAAGAGCAAGTTATCTATCCAAGTGAAAAATTAAATGCTCAGATTAAAGAATCGGCAAAAAAATTAGGATATAAATTAATCGAAGGAAGAATTCATTCAAGTGATGTTTTCTATTATGCCGACAATGTCAAGGAAGCTAATTTTTCAAAAACAGTAGACGAACACAATTGTATTTGTGTTGAAATGGAGTCATTTGCCTTGTTTGCTAATGCTAAACAATTAGGCAAGAAAGCAGCGTGTTTATTAACTGTTTCAGATAATATTATTACTCATGAAGAAACATCAGCTGAAGAAAGACAAAATTCATTTACCAGAATGATGGAAATAGCTTTAGGATTAGCTGAAAATTATGTTTAAAGAAAGCAATAATTGATTAAAAAAAGATAATTAGGACAGTTTGGATTAATCCAAACTGTCTTTTAAATACGAACTTCTTTAAAGGTATTTATTAAAAACTGTCCTTAAATCAATTAAAAGCATCATAAAATAGCAACTATGGGATGTGATGTGAAACAATCTAAGGGGGTGGAAAAACTCTTTTATTTGTGTTAGTATTTCATAGTAAATAAAGGTATTTTATTATGGGGAAAATGAGATTAAAGATGACAAAAGAGAAAATATTTCAAGTAATTAATACAATAATTATTATAGGCATTTTAGTTTTTTATCTAGGTCGATTGATTTACTATAAAAAGAAACTTTTCACCATTTACAACAATGCCAGTTATTCATATTTATCAACAGTTTTAATAGATAGAATAGATTATTCTTCTGCAGATAGACTATTGGAAAATGAAGATGGGACTTATACTTATGTTGGAAATGTTAAAAATAATTACATCTTAGTTTCGGGAAGTTTATACCGTATTATGTCAATAGATATTAATAGTAATATTAAAGCAATCGCTCAAGAATCGATAACTATTATGCCTTTATTTGAAAAAGAGGTTTTCAATAATACATCTATCAGCCATTGGTTAAATAAATCAGAGTTAGAGAATACAGGAATTTATGAGAAAATGATTAGAAATTCTAACTTTTTAATTGAAAACTCTAGCTGTATCTGTCAATTAGACAATTTTGAAAATCACAGTTGTAATCAAGCTTTAGATTTAAGTAAGTTTAGCTTGCTTTCTTTAAAAGAATATCTAGCAGCAGGAGGGCAAAAGTCGTATTTAAATAATGGAGAGAATTTTTGGTTGGGCAATAGAAACAATGAAGACAAATATTATTTAATCAACGAAGAAGGAGCTATCGGAGTTTCTTATTCTGATTCGTTGATAATAGGGGTAAGACCAGTTTTAACATTAAGTAGTTCTACTATTGCCAAAAGCGGTGATGGAACCAAAGAAAACCCATTTGTATTATTGAATACTGTAATTGAAAAAGCACTCGATGCTCCCGTTGGTTCTTACATTCAATACGCGGATAAAAAATGGCGAGTAGAATCTATTGACGAAAACAGAAATGTTATTCTTATTATGGATGGTGTAATTCAAAAAGATGGTGAAGATTATGCAGTAAAATTTGGCTCACGTAATTATTTGACTTTAAAAAGTGGTTTAGGTCAGTATTTAAATAGTGAATTTATAAAAGAATTACCAAATTATGAAAACTATTTAGTGCTTAAAAAGTGGACATACGGGACTTTCCCTTATATTGGCGAGTATGATTATAGGGTTAGCTGTTATGAAAACGAAGTGGAATGTTATGTCGCAATACCTAACATTAGTTTTAAACATTTAACAGGTAACGATAATTATTATTTAGCTAATAATGGCACTCAATCTAACAGTTTGGTTTGTGTAATTAATGAAAATTTGATTAAATATATTAAAATAAATAAAACTGCCAATGTTAAACCGGTAATTTGTTTAAATGGTCAGGTTATGATAATTTCAGGAACTGGAACTGAAGATAATCCATTTATTTTGGAGGTTATTAGTAATGAATAAGAAAAATGAACAAGAACAAATAGAAAACCTTGAAGATAAAAGTGCTAATGATAAGCACATTCAAAAAGTTTTTATTAGAAATCGAAAAAAGAAAAAAACTGGCTGGTATACATATTTCTTAATTTTTGTGGATATCTGTGCTTTAGCGTGCTTCTTTTTAGCCTATGGCCCATATGATAAGTATAGAGATTTACTAGTTCAAACAGCTCTAGGCACGAATACACATAAATATTTTGCTTATGTACTATATTCAGAAAAGCACGTTCAAGAAATTGCCAACAAGCATACCTTTAAAGCTGCTGGAAGCAATTCAAATGTTGATGATATTGTCTTTGTGGATTATTCAGATAAGGTAGTATATGCCAACGAATACGAAGAAGCAGTTTTAAAGAAAAATGAAGGAAATGATTTGTATAAAATAGTTAGAATAAATGAAGGTTCATATAATGGTTATATGGCAGTAATTTATGATCCAAAAAGAATTCATTTGTATTTGTCAAAAAATAAAACTGGAAATACAATACCTCAATTAGCTAAAGAGACAGGAGCAAAAGTTGCCACAAATGCTAGTGGGTACTATGTAAATCAAACCACTTATGAAAAACGACCAACATTTAGTCTAATTGTTGACGGTGAGGTTTATTATGATTCAGGCAGAAATGGTCCAATTGTTGGTATGAATGCGGATGGAGTATTGATGTTAATGAGTTCTACTGCTGCTAGAGCTGAAGAAGCTGGAATGGTTTGGGGCATAGAATTTGGACCGTTTTTAGTAGTTAATGGTGTTCCTTCTACTTATACAGGTAATGGTGGAGGAGGACTTCATCCTAGAACTTGTATAGGCCAAAGAAAAGATGGCATCGTACTAATGGTTGTTATTAATGGTAGAGGTGGTGATGGTTCCGTAGGTGCTAGCTTTGCTGATTTAGTAAATATCATGATGCGTTATGGAGCTTATAATGCTTGCAACCTTGATGGTGGTGGCTCTTCAGCAATGGTAGTAAATGGAAAATTGATAAATACACCAGTTTCATATCAATATGTAGGCGCAAGATACGCTATTGACGCTTTGGTAGTATATTAAGATGAACAAAATAGAAACACTTCAAAAGATTTTTGATGAATCTAACAACATTGTATTTTTCACTGGAGCAGGAGTTTCAACAGAAAGTGGGATTCCTGATTTTCGAAGTGTTGATGGGCTATATAATCAAAAGTATAAGTATTCTCCTGAAAGGATAATTTCGTATTCATTTTATAAACATAATCCTCAAGAGTTTTATCGTTTTTATAAAGACAGGATGATTTTCCCTGATGCCAAACCGAATATGGCTCATAAAAAGATGGCAGAATTTGAAGTTGAAGGAAAATCGTTAGGAGTGATAACTCAAAATATAGATGGCTTACATCAAGCGGCAGGAAGCAAAAAAGTTTATGAATTGCATGGATCAATTCATCGTAATTACTGCACAAAATGTCACAAGTTTTATGATTTAGATTATATTATCAATAGTGATGGAATACCACTTTGTGAGTGTGGCGGGACAGTTAAACCAGATGTAGTTTTATATGAAGAAGGATTAGACGACACTACTTTATATGAAGCAATTTCAACAATTAGAAAAGCTGATTGTTTGGTTATTGCTGGGACTTCTTTAGTAGTTTATCCAGCAGCAGGATTGGTAAACTATTTTAGAGGTAAGTATTTAGTAGTAATTAATCTATCAGCAACATCTCAAGATGCTGGTGCTGATTTAGTAATTAAAGAAAAAGTTGGTGAAGTATTTAAAAAAATAACTGTCAAAAAATAAATCTAATACGGATGATTATAATATTTATATAAAAGAAATATAAAAAGAACTTTGAGTTCTTTTTTGTATTTTAAGGATGTTACTAGTCTAAATCATCTAAACAATCTTCACATTGACAATCTTCATCATGTTGGTGATGACCGTAAACTCCTTTTAAATGATCAGGCAAGTGATGCTGTTGGTCAGCTTTAAATTCAAAAGGATGAACACTGTATTTTTTTATTAATTCTCTGGCAATGTTAATATTTTTGATTACTGGAGTAAGCATTAATAAGTCAAGATCTAATATATAATCGTAGCTATCCTTGTTCAAATACCAAAGAGTGTGTTTGCTAATGGAGGTATCAATTGGCACATATTTTTCTAAATATATATCACCATCATCATCATAATTGTAAACTGGCAGTTCAATCTGAGAAATATCGTTATACCAAATGTCAAGGTTTTCTTCATCTTCTTCAGTTTCTGGATCAAATTCATAATGTATCGAAAGATTTAATCCATTCAGTAAAGCATCAGAGTTTTCAACTTTGATTAAATCAGGTAAAACTTCAGTTTTATAATCAATGTGAGAGAATTTACGAATAAACTGATAAGAATTAGATTGGTAGTTATAAACAATAGCACCATAGTTTTCGATTTCTTTATTAATTGTATTAATAAAATCACATTTAGGATCAGTTATATCGACAAGCATATTTAAATACATTTTTTCCATTTTTTATCACCACATTTATTTTAGCACAATATATAAAAGATGATATAATGTTTTAGGTGCTTCAAATAGCAACAACCTAGCAAAAGTTATGTGGTTAATTATAATAAAGGCCCCTTTAGTTAAATGGATATAATAAACCCCTCCTAAGGGTTAGTTGCAAGTTCGATTCTTGCAGGGGGCGCCATATTAAAAAAAGATCCTTTTTTTGAAGGATCTTTTTTGTTGCTTTACAAACTTGCTATAATGTTTTTCTTTTGTTTTCAATTTCTTGGTTCACTTTGTCAATTTTATTTTTCCAGAAAGCATATTGCATTAACCAAATAACAATAAAGATTACAACAAAGATTCCGAAATATTTAACAAATCCCCAAAAAGTAGGTTCCATCCATCTAGCTAGGTAAGCTACTGGCATCACCACTGATGCTGTGATAGCAAAATATATACCTGTTTGTTTAGCAATGCTCCATTCGTCCATTTCCCAAATTACAGAACTTGCTCCAAAAGAGAAGCCTATCACACCGCTTAAAAATGCTTGTAATACAACAGCGTTAATCTCACTGCCCATTACATCCACAAGTTGTGGTACATATGCACTATAATATCCATTTGCATTTACAAGTGAAATTAATATAGTGATGATATACCCTAATGAAATCCCTATAGGGAAACCCAACAGTCCTCTTAAAAATACTTTCTTTTTCATAATAATCACCTCATATTCCTAGTACTTTTTTAATTTTGCTTACATATCTTCTTGAAGCATATGTAGTCGTTCCATTTAATAGTGAAACGCAAATTGTTCCTGTAAAACTTAAATCAAAGTCTTTGACTTTTTTCAAATTAATGATTTCAGAATTAGAAATTCGTAAAAACAACCGATTATCTAAACGTTGTTCAACTTCATATAGCCTTAAGTTTAATGAGTAGTCTCCATTGCTTGTTTCAGCAAAAACTTTACCACTAGAAGCATAAACACGATAGATATCATTTGGTTCTAAAATTTGTGCAGTATCGCTTTTAAAACCAGCAATTACTTTTGGTTGTGCATCTTCAAGTTTTTTGATGATGGCATTTATTTCATCATCAACTTCTTTTGTGATGACAATTATTTTCGATTCTGTACAATTTTGATCAATTTGAACTTCAATTCTCATTTTACTATCACCTCCATATTGTGATTCCATTATAAGAAAATAAAAAAAAGCTTTCCACAAATTTTATATAAATGGTCGTTTTAAAGTTATAAGTGGTTGTTTGAAGTTATAATTGTAGGAAAAAGCAATATTTTTTAGCGATTTATAAAAAAACATGAAAAGCCATTGACATTTTTAATTGAAACTAGTATTATTAGTTGCAGTTAGTTATGACTAACTGAAATGAATGGATAAGAGGAGTTTATGATGAACTTAAAACAAGCACAAGAAGGAATTGAATATAGCATTAGTAATATAGTAACTGGCGATGAAGACCTTGATGCTTTTTTATTTTCTCTTGGATGCTATACAGGAGAAAAAATTACTGTTGTTCGTCATCTTGAAGGAGGCTGTGTTGTAGCCATAAAAGATGGAAGATACAATATTGATAATCAGCTTGCTGAAGCTATTATTGTATAAAGACTAAGTATAGAATAGTCAATAAAGCTGTTTATTTTTTATCCGTTAGTTAGTTGTGACTAACTAAGAAGTTGTTTATAACTGAATCTTAAAGGATTTAAGTTATATATATTTAGAAAGAAGGAGGAAATCCATATGAGAATTGCTTTAACTGGCAACCCAAACTCTGGTAAGACCACAATGTTTAATGCTCTTACTGGCCGTTATGAAAAGGTTGGTAACTGGGCTGGTGTTACTTTAGAGAAAAAAGAATACCCTATTAAAAAGGTATATGCAGGTAATGAACAATTGATTGCTGTTGACCTTCCTGGTGCATATTCTATGTCTCCATTTACCAGTGAAGAGAGCATCACTAGTTCGTATGTAAAGAAAGAAAATCCTGATGTCATTATTAACATTGTAGAAGCCACAAATCTTAGTAGAAGTCTTTTCTTTACCACTCAGCTTTTAGAACTTGGTATTCCTGTAGTAGTAGCTTTAAATAAAAGTGATTTAAACGAAAAGAAGGGGACCATAATTGATGTAGAAACATTGTCTAACAAGCTGGGATGTCCAGTAGTTAATACGGTAGCTACAAATGCTGAGGGTTTAAAAGAGGTTGTAGAAACTGCAGTTTCTATATTTAACACAACTCAAAAAGCACCATATAGACAAGAAGATGTTGACCTTTCTGATAAAGAAGCTGTTGAAACAGCTGATAGAAAAAGATTTGATTTTGTTAATGAAGTTGTAGAAGTGGTAGAAACTCGTAAGGTTTTAACTAAAGATAAAAACATTGGAGATAAAATTGACGCAATTTTAACCAATAAATGGCTTGGCATTCCTATTTTCGCTATTGTAATGTTTTTGGTATTCTATATTTCGCAAGCCGAAGGTCCTTTGGGATTAGGAAAATATCTTGAAGGAGTTCTAACTGGAGGTATTGAAGCGTTTCAGGAATATGTAACTGGTTTGATGGTTAATACTAGTCCAATCTTGCAATCAATTGTAGTTGATGGAATCCTCGGTGGTGTTAGTGCAGTTCTAGGGTTTCTTCCTCTTGTCATGGTTATGTACTTTCTAGTTGCTTTACTAGAGGATTGTGGATATATGTCAAGAGTTGCTGTTGTATTAGATCCAATATTTAAAAAAGTAGGACTTTCTGGTAAATCAGTCATTCCGTTTGTTATAACTATTGGATGTGCAGTTCCAGGCATTATGGCATGCCGTACTATTCGTAATGAACGAGAAAGAAGAGTAACAGCAATGCTGGCTCCATTTATGCCTTGTGGGGCAAAAATCCCAGTAATAGCTCTTTTTGCTGGAGCATTCTTTGATAATGCAAGTTGGGTTAGCACTTTAATGTATTTTACTGGAATTGCCTTAATTTTCATTGGAGCACTTTTAGTTAATTTAATTGCTGGATATAAACCAAGAAAGTCATTTTTCATTATCGAACTACCAGAGTATAAGATCCCTTCACTTTGGGGAGCATTCAAAACGATGTTAAGTCGTGGATGGGCATATATCGTAAAAGCGGCTACTATTATTTTGTTATGTAATATGGCAGTACATTTAATGCAAACATTTACTTGGAGTTTGACAGTTGCTGAATCTGCAGATCAATCTATTTTAGCTTCAATTGCTTCACCATTTGCTTACTTGCTTGTTCCAATTGTAGGAGTATTATCTTGGCAGTTGGCAGCAGCTGCAGTTACAGGATTAATAGCCAAAGAAAACGTAGTAGGTACTCTAGCAGTTAGTTTTGCTGGTTTAGAAAATTTAATTGATATTGAAGAACTTGCTATTATTGAAGGAGCAGGTAAGGAAGTTGCTGGAATTATTGCTATTACTAAAGTTGCAGCATTAGCTTATTTGATGTTTAACCTATATACACCTCCTTGTTTTGCTGCAATTGGTTCAATGAATAGTGAAATGAAGAGTTCTAAATGGGTGTGGGGTGGAATAGCTTTACAACTTGGTGTTGGTTATACTGTAGGTTATCTTGTTTATACTATTGGTACCATTATTACTGGTGGAACACTTAATATAAGTGCAGCTTTGGCAGGACTTGTAGCAGTTCTAGCAATGGTTGCTGTGGTAGTAGCACTTATTGTGAAGTCCAATAAAAGATTAAAAACTGAATATGATTTAAGTAGTACAACCAATTAATTTAAAAAGAGGTTTATTTTATGGAAGATATTATTGTTATATTGATTTTAACTATTATTGTTGTAAGCATCGTTTGGTATCTTTCTAATGCAAAAAAACGTGGTGAAACTTGTATTGGTTGTCCATATTCAAGACAATGTAAAGGAACTTGTAGTAGTTTTAATCGCAAGATTGAAAGCATTAATAACAAAAGCATAAATTAATACAAGGGAATGTACCTTTCACAGGCACATTCCCATTTTAATAAAATGTAATTAAATATAGAAGATTTTAGTCTTAAAAAGGAGCGATTATCAATATGAAAAACAATAGTTTTTTTTGGGATAAAGTAGCAGGTATCTACGATATTTTTGTTTATATAATTAACTTTAAAACACATAAAAATTTAAAAAAGATTCTAGTCCCTTTGTTTGATAGTAATGATTTTGTTTTGGAGTGCGCCTGTGGTACAGGTATGCTTACAAAAATGATAGCCAACCAAGGTTCAAAAATAATTGCTACCGATTTTTCAGAAAAAATGCTCCAGAAAGCAGAAACAAAGTGTAGAGAATATAAAAATGTTCACTTTAAAATTGTGGATATATCTAAATTAGATTTTGAAGATAACTCATTTGACAAGGTAGTAGCAGGAAATGTCATACATCTATTAGAAAACCCTAAAAAAGCATTGGAAGAACTTATTAGGGTATGTAAACCTAGTGGTGAGATTATTATTCCAACCTATATTAATGGAAAAGAAAATGTATTTATAAAAATTTTAGGTATGTTTGGAGCAAATTCAAATTTTAAAAGAAAATTTACGCTTTCATCTTATAAACAATTTTTTATCAATTCAGGATGTCAAAATGTTAGATATATCAAAGTTGATGGGTTTATACCTTGTGCGATTGCAATAATCACAAAGTAAAAATAAACATCATCAATTTTAATAAACAATCAATTTCAATATTAGCTGAAGTATAAAAATACTTGTAAGAAGAAATTACAAAAAACTCATTTAAATGAGCTTTTTTGTTAGGTAAAGTAAATTTTAGTGAAAATATAGTTTTAATTGTTTTTGAATATCAAGATTTAATTTTTCAATTGTTCCATCATTGTGAACTTTTTCCATATTTTTTCTAACAGTTCTTGGAAACAAATCTTTCATATCAGATTCATAACAGTCTATTCTAGGTGTTCTTATATCAACAATCACAAATTCATCATTAACTTTTTCAAGCACAACTCTATAAGGTTGTGATGAACCACTTTCCATTATGATTTCGTTGTTTTCTAAATAGTATTTTTCCTGTAAAACCCAAGCATATGCATAAAACAAGCCGTCGTCTTTTTCTTCTATTAAATATATTCTTATACTTGCAAAAGCTTTGTCTGTTCCATGATGCTTATATTCTTTATCTCCTTTAACCATTAAAAAATCAACGATAGACATTTCAATTATTTCTTCTTTTATATCAATTGGTGGAGAATATGAAAATCCCCAAGTGCTGAAAACAACTGGTTGATTATGTCTCATCCTAGTTAAATCTGTGAAAAATAAAGTTGCTACAACAATGATTAAAACTAAGTAAACGATAGAGAAAAAGCGCAAATAGTTTTTAGTTTTAAAGTCAACAATTTCTTTGTTTTTTTCCTGAATCATAATAAATACTTCCTTTGTATAAGTATAATATAAAAAATTAAATTTTCAAAAACTGATTTTTCTTTATGTTTGAAATCTTTATTGTAATAGTAAATGAAGTTTTAAAACAAATCATATTTTAAAAAAGCAGGCAATTAAATGCCTGCAAATTAATTTTTACTGTTTTTCTAAAGCCAGTGTTTTAGTTGTAATGTCACATACTTCAGCAGGTCCATAATATTGGATTGCCCCAGGATAAACAAATGCAGTTTCAACTGCCCATTTTTCTCTGTGAGCTGCAAAGTATTTAAATGGATTTCCATCTAATTCAACTAAAGCTTTTTTAATAACAGGTTTATCTTCACCATGTCTTCTTTCGATGTTCATCATCTTAGTGATTGGCATACCACCAGCAACCCATTGTTCAGCTGATTTAGAAAGATTTGACACTTTTGATAAGTAACCATTATAACCATATTGAATTAACATAAAAGCATTATAGCCCAATGAATAACAATAATCAGCATCAAAGTTAGAAGGGAAAGCAGATCTACCTTCATAACCTAGGAAATGATGTAAGGTACGGAAATTACCTTTATAAGTTCCGTTGGCTTTTCTTTTTGCCAGGTTTTCTTTTACTAATGCACTAAACAATTTCTCAGATTCAATTAATGAAACTTGAACGTTACCATGAGGATCTCTATCTAAGAATAATTGTTGTTGGATATTTTGTGGAAGAAGTGCAAATACTTCCATTGAATGCTCAGTTAATCCTTTTTCAATTAAGGCATATTTTGCTTCCCATGATGGCAAAGCATTAAATTCATCAGCTTTAGTACCAGCTAATAATTCATTTATTTCAGCGATTAATACTGAGAATTCAGGAATAAACTCAACAATGCCTTCTGGAATAACCGCAATACCAAAGTTATTACCATTAGCTGCACGAGCAGCAACAGAATCAGCAATGTAATCAGTTATTGCAGAAAGTGACATTTTTTTAGCAGCAATTTCTTCAGAAATCAAACAAATATTTGGTTGGGTTTTTAATGCGCACTCTAAAGCTACATGTGATGCAGAACGTCCCATAACTTTAATGAAGTGCCAATACTTTTTAGCAGAGTTTGAATCTCTGGCAATATTACCGATAATTTCACTATAAGTTTTAGTTGCTGTATCAAAACCGAATGAACATTCAATATCTTCATTTTTTAAGTCACCATCAATTGTTTTTGGACAGCCAATAACTTGAATTCCATAATCTTTAGCAGCGAAATATTCAGCTAGTACAGCTGCGTTAGTATTAGAGTCATCACCACCGATGATTACAACAGCGTTAATGTCGTGTTTTTTACAAACCTTAGCAACAGTTTCAAAATGTTCAACTGTTTCTAGTTTATCTCTACCAGAACCAATGATGTCAAAGCCACCAGTATTTCTGAATTGATCGATATATTCATCATCAAACAATAAATAGTTGTCTGTTAGTAATCCGATAGGACCACTTTTAAAACCATATAATTGGTTTTCAGGATTGGTTGCTTTTAAAGCATCGTATAAACCACAAATAACATTATGACCACCTGGTGCTTGACCACCAGATAAGATAACAGCCACTGCTTGTTTTTTAGCGATAGATGTGTTTTCTCCTTTTTGGAATGTAATTTCTCTTTTTCCATAAGTGTGTGGGAAAAGAGCCTTAATTTTTTCTTGATCAGCTACACTTTGTGTCTGGGCACCTTCTTTAACAGAAATGTTTGCGACTCCTCCTTTTAACATTGCTGGAAGTTTAGGTGTGTATTGATATCTAGCTTTTTGTAATGATGAAATTTTCATATTATCCTCCTTTTAGTTACACATGAATTGTAAGATATTTTTGACTTTAAGTAAAGAAAAGGCATCATTTAATTAACTAAATTTGAAAATCACAGATTCTTTTACGATAACAATAGTCGTCTTATGTTTTTTAAGGAAAAGAAAAAACCGTTTAATGGAGAATAAAAACGGATTTTCTAATCTTTTAAGTCAGCAATTTCTCCCATATCAGGTAGCCAAATGGAAGATGCATCTATTAAATTACTTTTATCTTTGGCTTGTCCAGCAATGGTTGATGGGATAGTTCCATCTAATTGTCCTCTAACACTTTGTGCTCGTAACAAGCAAAAGTTTTTAATTGTTTCAACTCCTAGTAGGAAATCTTCATAAGAACAGAAAGCTGTTGGATCTTTTTTAACATATGGACCAATCATTTCTAATGTATCAGCAATATATTTTTCAAAATAGCCACTTTCGAAGTAACTTTCAATTAAATAATTAAAGTAAATGTGATATTGATTATAATACTCTTTATTTAACATAAGGTTATGATATAAAGGACGCTTAAGCATTATCTCTCCACTGGCAGGAGTGTTTATTGGATAGTTAACATAAAGAGTAGAATCATTAATTGGATTTGGCATACCTAATGAATAGGTCGCAAATGCCAGATTGTAGTCCCAAGGTAAGATGCTTAATATTCCATCTTTTTCATAAAGGAAATAATTGTGTCCCGTTTTTCCAAGATAACTATCCATATTAACAACAAATACTTGGGCTGTGAAATAACGTAACACTTCATCTACATCGATGGCAGTTTCTAAATTTTTACCAGTAGATAAGATTTTTAAAGCTTCTATAACTCTTCTTTTGTCTTGATTGTTAATTTTGAATTTTGCTTTGCGGAAAATATTATTGTAGCTGTCAAAATTATCATCAGTATAACGTAAATGAACATCAGCATTTTCAGCTTGTAAAGATTTGTAATCAGGTTTATAAAGCTGACCATGGTTTTTTCCAAAATTACGCCTAGCAAAGCCTTTTTCTGGTTCTTCAATAGCTAGAAACAGTCCCCAATCTTCTCCATTAACACGTACCCAAGTATAACTACATAAAGGTGTTGGAACTTTCATATGACTCATCATATCAAAAGCAATCCAAGTTTTCATATAACTATTATCTTGAAAAGAAGTATCTAGAGAAAATTTATCTAGACCATAATAATGACCAGAGGTAAAGTGATCAAATTCTAATTTTAAACTATAGCGGTCATGCCCATATTTATTGATTAAGCGAAGAGAATTATTTCCTTTGGCGCGTAAGCCAACATGGGTAAACTTTTCTCCATCAATAACAACGGTACAACTAGAATATTTTTCTTCAGTAGCTGTTTTTAGAAACTGATCCCAATCATCGATAATAATATCAATGGTATGAACTCTAGTTTTATCAAAAAGACGAGTTACATATCCTGGATTAGTTGAAGCAGGCAAAAGTCCTATTGATTCACCATTCATAAATAAAATAGTAATAATTAGGGCTATTACCATTACTGCAATACATACTTTATCAATATACTTATTTTTTAACATAACATTAACTCATATAATCGCCATTATAAGAAACCATTATAGTGTGATTAACACCAGAAAGCTCAGCAAGTTCATTAATGAAATCAGTGTTAGAATCCTTAAGGCGTATTTCATAATTTAATTCAATACAATTAGGAGCAACACTTTTGCTTTTAAGTGAGATTTGTTTAACATTAGCTTTTATAAAAGCATGTGAGAATTTTTCTGAAGCAGCATCTTGGCAATGAAGCACTAAAATGTATGGTTGCTCAAAACTTTTGTAGTGAGAAAAGATTAAAAGAATAAGTCCGATAAATAAACTTCCAATTACTGCTAAGGGAATAAAGCCAGCAGCTAATACTATACCAACAGCAATTGACCAAAATAGAAAAACAATATCTGAAGGCTCTTTAATTGCCGTTCTAAAACGGACAATTGAAAGTGCACCAACCATACCTAAAGAAAGAACAACATTGCTTGTTACTGCTAAAATAACTAAAGCAGTAACCATACATAAAGCAATAAGAGTTACTCCAAAACTAGCAGAATACATCACACCAGCATAGGTCTTTTTGTAAATGTAGAAGATAAATAATCCAACCGCAAAAGAAAGCCCTAGGGCTAAAGCCATATCTAAAACTGAAATTGCTGTTACATTCTCTAAAAAACTTGATTTAAATATATCTTGAAAAGATAAAGGCATAATCATAATAATTCCTCCTTCTAGTCATATTTTCGACAAACTACATATTTAGAATAAGAAGAAGCTTGTCTATTTGGTAGTTGTACTGCCATTGATACAACCTCGGGTAAAAACTCATCATATTTTATTTCTAATACAACAAGTCCTTCATGAACTGGTGCATGAAAAAGTTCAGTGTTAAGAAAATTGGTGCTATCTAAGCCAGAACGAAGATTACGATCTATCGTTACTCGAACATTTCCTGGTTCATAGATAAATGCTTCACGGTCATAGGTAACAACAGTTTTTGGTTGTAATAATTGACCTTTCATTTTGCTATATAACTCAATAAGTAAGGAATGATTACTATGCAGCAAAAATTCGATATCACCACTTAGTATTTTTTTAACCTGCTCTTCTGTAACTTTGACACTATGTTTACCACAAAGTCCATTTATTTTAAACTTTTTTTCCAAACGGATAAATGAAGTATCTTTACCATAATAGCGTAAACGAAATTTTTCACGCTTATTTACCCCATCAACTTTTTGTCTTAAGGCTTTATCGTAGGGTGTATCAAAATACAAGCTGCTCACACGATAAGAACCGTGTGAGCCAGCATTAGGGTCATGATTGAACAATTTAATGAGTTTTGACGTAATTATTAAATCGTCATGTGAATTAATATTGTGTTTTAACTCATGTCTAAGTTTCAGTGGCTGTTTTTTCTTAGTTGTAGTCACTATCATCATAGTCTGAGTCATTGTCATAATCAGTTACATCATCATAGTCTGAGTCATTGTCATAATCAGAATCATTGTCATAGTCAGTGTCTTTGTCATCATAGTCAGTATCTTTGTCATCATAGTCAGTATCCTTGTCATCATGATCAATGTAATCTGTGTCATCATCGTCATCTTTATCATAATCAGTATCTTCATAATCAGACAAACCATAATCACTTTCATTTTCAATTTCTAAATTGATTTTCCAGTGATGGTCTTTAATGGTGTTTTTAACAGCTTCAACAACTTCATCAATGAAAGTGTCGCTAGGAAGTTGAGAGCCAGATTCAATTTCTAAGACGATTTGGCGATACTCGCCTTCAACTTCTTCAACAAAATAACCAGCTTCACCAATAGCAGCTACAAGAACAGTAACAGCTTCACGTGTTTCTTTGCCGATTAAACCATCGCAACTGTTAATTATTTCAATTGCATCATTGTTACGAGCGGTTACTCCAGTAACAACACCTTTTTCATCATACTCAATTGCGATTTCAGGGTTAACTTTTAGTACTAGAACACCACCCGAAGCAAGTTCTTTGCCGCCATTTTTTAACCCAAGTTGACCACATCCAGTCAAGAATAGACTCAATACTAGAGCCATAACAATTGCACGAATCATCTTTTTCATAGTCTTTTTCCTCCTTGAATAAATTCATACATTTTAAGGATTGTGTTTCCTTTACAGTGATAGAATACGTAAGAACTTTACTAAAACTGGGGTCGTTTTATAGAATCGTATTTTTTTAAACTTTAATAAAGGAAACTTTTATCCTTACATGTATAGAATACGCAAGAATACATCAATAATCGGGGTAAGAGAATAATTTTTTTAAGAACCATAGTCAGTCATACCACTGTCAGACTCGTAATCGCTATCATCATCAGGGTCGTCATAATCAGAATCATCGTAACTAGGATTATCGTTACTAGGACTATCATAGTCAGAATCATCATAACTAGGATTACTGTAGTCGCTATCATCATAATCACTGTCTTCGTAATCCGAATCCCCATAATCAGAATCATCATAGTCACTGTCATTAGGATTGATAGGTATGATAATTTGATCATTTGTTGCTTTCTTAACACTTATTTCGATTGTAAAAGTTAGTTTTTCGCTTAAATACTTATTTAGATGTATAGGAAGATCATTACTTTTTGTAACTATCCATTCATTGCTTTCAGCATCTAGTACTAATGATATTTTACATCCTTCATACAAATAACCTTTTTCAATGGCTAAATCTATTAACTCGTCCATAACTAGGTCTAAATTTTTCCTTTTATAGTCATATCCTTTAATTAAGTCATTACCATCAATGTTGATACCGTTTAAGCCAACAACTATATCTTTACGATTAACATCAATACGAACTTCAGGATTAATGCTCATATAGATAGAGGCATAAGTCATTTGTCCCATTTGGAATACAAGGGTGACAACTATAATTACACAAGCTGCCATAGCTGCTAAAGTATAAAGCCACTTTCTTGATTTCTTTTCTTTAGGAACGGATTGTGGAATCTGCATTTCTACTACATTGGTAACAGTTTGTCCAACTTTATAGTTGCGATTTGCTACTTTCAAAAAGCGTCCATCTTCATCAAGAACTACTGCATAGCTAAGATGACATTCCATAACAATGTATTTTTTCATACAGATGTACCTCCTTTCGTTTTTAAGGCATGTCTTAAGTGCCCACGAATAATTTCATAGCCATTGGTTTGAATCAAGAGCATAACCAAAATGTATTTTCTATGTCTTTCTAGTGTCTTACGTTCAATTCCAGAACCTTTGACAAGTTGAGCTAAAGGAAGTTTCTTTGTTTTCAACAATGTATCAAGCAAATGTTTATTTTCGATAGCATAATTGATAGCAACAGCACAGGCTTCTAAGGTACGCTCTTGTTTAGGTGAGTTATCAGCCACATCAGAGAATGTGACACCAAAATCTGCCATAACAGCTGAGAGTTCTTCAATTTCTTGCTTGGTTGCTTCTAAGTTGGTTGACTCTTGAATATAGTTTCGTTTGTCTGCTATCTGATCCAGCAAGGTTTGATCACTATCTTTAATTTCTTCATTAAGAGAAACGTTGCCTTGATGTCTTGTTTCTTTTCTTTGAAAATCAATTATCCGATTTCGAATAAGCATAGCTGCATAAGGCAGAAAAGCGCCTCTATCATGTTCATAGCCAAGTATTGCCTCATGAAAAGCAATCATCGCAATGCTAAACTCATCGTCTTGCTCACTACAGAATCTAGAAATACATTTTGAAGCTTCTGATTTTATGAAAGGGATGTAGTCCCTGATTAAGTCGTCAGCTTTTTGCAAGTCTTCTTTTGCTTGGTAGACTGACATGATAATCTGATGCTCTTTTTGCATGACTTCACTCCTTCTCGTATATAGAATACGAATCAACTTTTTAAAAAATGGGGTACAAAAAATATTTATAGATTAAATTCTAAAATACTGTGTACAATATGATAAAATAAAGTAAAATTACTTATATATTAACATTACTTTTCTGTTTTTTGTATAAAAAGATGAAAATTTTGTTTAGGTGATTAAATCACAGAAAGGCTTATTATTTCTAGTTATAATGAAAACGAAAAGAAAAAGGAGGACTAGAAAATGTCTGCTATGAATATTAACAAAAACAACTTCGATGCTGAAGTTATGAAATCTGACAAACCTGTATTGTTAGACTTTTGGGCACCTTGGTGTGGTCCATGCCGTATGGTTGTACCTATTATTGATGAAATTGCTGATGAGCGCAAAGATATTAAAGTGGGTAAAATTAATGTGGATGAAGAACCTGAATTAGCAAGTAAGTTTGGTATTATGAGTATTCCTACATTGATGGTTATCAAAGATGGAAAGATAGTAAATCAATCTTCTGGAGCAAGACCTAAAAGTGCTATTTTAGGAATGCTATAAGTAATAAAAGTGGGATTTTTTGATATCTTCAAAAAGAAGAATATTGACCAAGGGTTAAAAGAATACAGTTTGGCTTTTAATGCTGTTTTATTAGATGTTCGCAATGTGGAAGAATATCAAGAAGGTCATATTCCAGAAAGCAAAAATATTCCATTAAAGAATCTTAATGAAGTAACTTCAGTTGTCAAAGATGAAAATACTCCACTTTACGTTTATTGTCGCTCAGGGGTGCGCAGTGGTAGAGCTGTATCAATTCTTAAACATATGGGATACACTAAGGTAGTTAATATTGGTGGAATACGCTCTTACTTAGGAAAGGTAGAAAGATAAATATGAAAGTTGTAATTGTTGGAGGTGTGGCAGCTGGAGCTTCTGCTGCTGCAAGAATTAGAAGGTTGGACGAAAAAGCTGAAATTGTTATTTTTGAACGATCTGGGTATATTTCTTATGCAAATTGTGGTCTGCCTTATTATATTGGAGATATAATAACTGATCCTGAAAATTTGACATTGCAAACCCCAAAAAGCTTTTACAATCGTTTTCGAATTAATGTAAATGTACACCATGAAGTAATAGCTATTAATCCGAAAGACAAAAAAGTTTTAGTAAAAAATTTAGTTAATGATAAAGAATTTGAAGAGAGTTACGACAAGTTAGTCCTTGCTCCAGGGGCAAAACCTAGCCAACCGAGAATTTCGGGCATGGATACAGAAAATGTTTTTACTCTTCGTACAGTTGAGGATACCTTCCGTATAAAAGAATATATTAATGAAAACCACCCTAAGTCGGTAGTTATGGCTGGTGGTGGTTTTATTGGTGTGGAGCTAGCTGAAAACCTCAAAGAGTTGGGTATGGATGTGACAATAGTTCAGTTATTTAGACAATTGACAGCTAATTTTGATCCAGACATAGCTTCTATGATTCACAATGAAATGCGCAAACATGGAATCACACTTGCCTTAGGTCAAGCAGTAGAAGGTTTTGAAAAGAAAGATGATAAAGTTAAAGTTTTAATTAAAGATCAAAAACCTATTTATGCGGATATGGCGATATTAGCTATTGGTGTTAGCCCAGATACAGCACTAGCAAAACAAGCGGGTTTAGAACTTGGCATTTTTGATAGTATAGTAGTAAACGATCGTATGGAAACATCTTTTTATGATATTTATGCTGGTGGCGATGCGGTTCAAGTTAAACATTATGTTACTGGTGAAAATGCTTTAATTTCTTTAGCTGGACCAGCTAATAAACAAGGAAGAATTATTGCTGACAATATTTGTGGTGGTGACAGTAGATATTTAGGTTCTCAAGGCAGTTCGATTCTAAAAGTTTTTGATATTACTGCTGCTAGCACTGGCATTAATGAAACAGAAGCCAAATCTTTAGGCTTAGATGTGGATTATGTCATCTTATCGCCAATGAGCAATTCAAGTTATTATCCAGGAGGCAAGGTAATGACAATGAAGGTGCTTTTTGAAAAAGATACTTATCGACTTCTAGGAGCGCAAATTGTTGGCTATGAAGGTGTTGATAAACGAATTGATGTAATTGCCACAGCTATCCATGCTAAATTAAAAGCTAATCAATTAAAAGATTTAGATTTATCTTATGCTCCGCCATATTCATCAGCTAAAGATCCAGTTAATATGGCTGGTTTTATGATTGATAATATTTCTAAAGGAATTCTAAAACAATGGCATCTACCAGATGAAAAAAATCTACCTCGTGATGGTAGTGTAACCTTATTAGATACTAGAACAGTAGAAGAGTATAATGGTGGACATGTTGAAGGCTTTAAAAATATTCCTGTTGATGAGTTAAGAGAGCGAATAGATGAAATCGAAAAAGGGAAACCAGTATATGTCATTTGTCAAAGTGGTGTTAGAAGCTACATTGCTTGTCGTATTTTAGAAGGTTATGGCTATGAAGCTTATAATTTCTCTGGAGGCTTTAGATTCTATAATTCAGTAACAAGTGATTTGGCCTTAGTTGAAAAGTCCTATGATTGTGGTGTAGATAATTAATAAA
>JAAZJL010000017.1 GCA_012800355.1 Erysipelotrichia bacterium
AAAGGATAAGAATTATGGCAAAAGTAAAATTAACGAATGTAAAGAAAGTTTACGATAATAATGTAGTAGCTGTTCAAGATTTTAATCTTGATATTGCTGATAAAGAATTTGTAGTATTTGTAGGACCATCGGGATGTGGAAAGTCTACTACTTTAAGGATGGTCGCAGGACTGGAAGAAATTACTGAAGGTACTATTGAAATTGATGATGTTGTAGTAAATGATTTACAACCAAAAGATAGGGATATTTCAATGGTTTTCCAAAACTATGCTTTATATCCACATTTAACAGTATTTGAAAATATTGCATTTCCTTTGAGACTTAGAAAAACACCTCAGGCAGAAGTGTTTGAAAAAGTAACCGAAGCAGCAGAGATTTTAGGTATTACTGAGTATTTAAATAGAAAACCAAGAGCTTTATCTGGTGGACAGAGACAACGTGTTGCAATTGGTAGAGCGATGGTACGTCATCCAAAAGTATTCTTAATGGACGAACCTTTGAGTAACTTAGATGCTAAATTGCGTAACCAAATGCGTGCTGAAATTATTCTACTTAGAAAAAGAATTGATACAACATTTATTTATGTTACCCATGACCAAACAGAAGCGATGACTTTAGGTGACAGAATCGTTATTATGAAAGATGGATACATTATGCAGGTTGGTACTCCTGATGAAGTATTTGATCATCCAGACAATTTGTTTGTGGCAGAATTTATTGGGGCCCCTAAAATGAACACTTTTAAAACAAACTTAGTTTTTGAAGATGGACAGTATTATGTAACGCCGTTTGGAGCCAA
Source organism: Erysipelotrichia bacterium (assembly GCA_012800355.1). GTDB lineage: Bacteria > Bacillota_I > Bacilli_A > Erysipelotrichales > Erysipelotrichaceae > UBA1783. The sequence continues at coordinate 800 of JAAZJL010000017.1, forward strand.
AATTTTGGTTGATGGAGAAAAAGGAGAACAATTAAAGAAACAAAAAACAAAACCCCAAGAAATCATTTTAGGTGTAAGACCTGAACACATGGTTTTAGCTAAAGAAAACGAAGGGTTTAAATGTGAAATAATGGTTAATGAAATGATGGGTTCTGAACTACATCTTCATGTTTCTACAAATGATGATACACATTTAATTGTCAGAATTCCTACCATTGGTCTAACTCAAAAACAAAGACAAGATCTTCAAGCAGGACATAAGTTCAATGTTACTTTCCAAGGAAAGGTAATGCATTTCTTTGATGTGGAAACAGAAGAAAATTTATTAAAATAGATGTTTACATTTACTAAAAAGAGGCAAAAAAAACGTCTCTTTTTTCTTTATATATATAGGTGTTATAATAAAAACAGAAAGAAGGAAAAGTATTATGAAAAGAATAATTATTATAATATTAAGTATTTTTTTATTGTTTTTTAATTTTGGTTGTAATAAAGTCGATGAGGTTTATTATCGAACACCAAAAGGAGAGTTGGTAAAGGTACCAACTAATCAAGCAAAAGAGTTATTAGATGCCTTAAATAATCTTGAACTTATCGAATATGATGAACTTAATCAAGAACCTTTATATGGTGGTTTAATGTATGAATTCATAATAAAAACTAAAGAAGGAGATGTAGCATTAAGTACATCGGAATATGGAATCATAATTTATAAAGGCACTTATTATATTCAAAGCATGTTTGAAGAAATCTTTGATATCTCAAGGAATATTTATAAGGGTGTTCATAGTGAAATCTTTCAAGAAGAAGGTTATACTTGGTATACTTTAAGTGGTAATAAATACAATCATGGTTATAATGACTGGCAAAAGTATAATACAAATGAATTATTTGTCGATGGCAACTGTAAAATAAGCGAAATAGCCAGCTGGTATCAGGATAATGTTGATGAAGAAATGACAGTTGAAGAGTTATTTATCGCCAATAATAAAACAGAACTTAATTCAGTTATTGAAATAATAGGAAAGTATACATACACCTTTAAAAAAGTATCAGATTATGAAAATGTCTATTTGATGAAATGTAATGGTCCAACATTAGAATAATAAAAAGACTTGTGAAAGTCTTTTTTACTTTAATATAACACTTGTTTGAGGTCCGATTTTTAAATTGTTTCCCTCTAGTTTAGCATCTGATTGACCAATGTAATCACAGATTTCGGTTATCTCTAAAGAGGGATATAAACTCAAATCAATGATTTTTTCTTGTTGACCAGTATTGTGCATTAGATAAGTTGTTTCACCTTCATAAGTGATAATAAACCCTCCTACAAAGGTATCGATAAAGTTAATCTTATCATAATCTCCTCTAGCGATTTGAGGATATTTATTTCTTAAATCTATTAGTTTGCGATAGTGATGAAACAAGCTGTCTTTATCTTTTAAGTGTGATGCAACGGTACCATTGGTTTGTTTACTACTGTCATAAGTAGTTCCAATTGGATCTTTTACAGTGTCATTATCCCCCCACAGCATTGCTAGACGACGATTTGCATCAGTGTTAGCAGAACCTCTAGTTCCTTTCATACCAATCTCTTCTCCATAATAGATAAATGGTGAACCAGAACATAAGATATATAGATTAGCAGCCATATGACTGAATTTGTTAGCCATCATTAGATAACCAGCGCTTCTATCCATATCATGGTTGGAGATAAATGGTATATACATAGCATCAGGATTAACTTGTTTTATTTTATCTAAATAAACATCAACATAACTTGTAAAGACATTACAATTTCCACCTTTTGCAGCTACTGCAATTGACCCTTCCGTTTGAGAAGTGTGGAAGTTGAAACAGTTTAATTCTTTAATATACTGCAAAGTCTCAATATCATTACTCCAAACTTCACCAACTACATAGATATCGGGTTTAATTTTTTTAAGTTCGCTCATATACCAGTTCCAAAACTCAATTGAAGATGGATTGTCTCGATAATAGATATATTTAGCTGCATCAAATCTAAAACCATCAACTCCTAGTTCTAAATAGTATTCAGCAATTTTTAAAATTTCTTCTCTGACAAGTTTATTGTCGAAATTTAATTCAGGCATATCGTTAGAGAAATTACATTCATAAAAGTGGTTTGTTGTGGCTATGGCATTATATACCCTACCACTAACCTTATTTTCTTTGGTTACATAAGTATAGAAATCATAATAAATATTTGATGTGTTATTTGATTGATGCATAGCCACAAAGGTTCTAAACCAATCGTGTTGTGAAGAAGTGTGGTTAAATGGAAAATCCAAAATAATTTTCACGTTTCTTTGATGACACAATTCTATTAATTCTTTTAAGTCGTCCATCGTTCCAAATTGAGGATCGATTTGATAGTAGTCAATAACATCATATTTATGGTAACTATTAGATAGAAAAATTGGCGATAACCACAAACCTTGAACACCTAAAGATTTTTTGGAATTGGCATTACCATCATTTAGGTAATCAAAGCGATTTATAATTCCGCGCAAATCCCCAATTCCATCATTATTAGAATCAGAAAATGAACCAACAAAAATTTGATAAAAGACACGATAATTGTCATTAACAGTATCTTTGGTTTTGCTACTACAACCAAATAATAAGGAAACTAGCACTATTATAATTAATAATCTTTTTTTCATTTAATTCTCCTTGTTCGTTAGGTATTAAACTTACATTAGCACTTTTTCTCAAGAATAAAGCTTATGTATAATTAATTTAACTTCACCATTTATTCTAACATAACCATCAATGTTTTCGTTTATTCATATAGTTATTTTTAAAAGATATGTTTTAATGAGATTATTTTTCATCATTTTAGTTTATAAATAATATTTTAGTAATTATTATGCTAAAATAGGTGTGGAAAATACGAGGTATATTATGAGTATTAATCGCAGTGCGGGTATCTTATTACCTATCTCTTCTTTACCTTCAAATTATGGCATTGGTACATTAGGTGAAGAAGCCTATAATTTTATTGATTTCTTAGAAAAAAGCAAAATGAAGTATTGGCAGATTTTACCAATCGGTCCAACCAGTTTTGGGGATTCACCTTATCAGAGTTTTTCTAGTTGTGCTTGTAATCCTTACTTTATAGATTTAGACATTTTGATAGAGGAAGGCTTGTTGAAAGAAGAAGATTTAAAAGATTTAAAAGAGTTTAACCCCGCTTATGTAGAATACGGTTATATTTACGAAACAAGATTTGAAATCTTAAGAAAAGCTTACCAAAGAGGTTTTGAAAACGATAAAAGACAATTTAACATATATTATCGTGAAAACAAAAACTGGTTAGAGGATTACGGTTTATATATGGCAGTAAAAAATCATTTTGGTATGATTTCATGGCTAAATTGGCCAGATGAAGATATTAGACTTAGAAAGAAAGAAGCAATTGAAAAGTATCGTGAATTATTAATTGATGATGTACAGTTTTACCAATATCTTCAATACCTTTTCTATAAACAATACAGCAAGCTTAGAGAATATGCTCATAGTAAAAATATTAAAATTATTGGTGATTTGCCAATTTATGTAGCTTTGGATTCTGCTGATGTATGGGCAAATCCAAAACAGTTTCAATTAGATGGAAAAAATATTCCTTTAGAAGTAGCAGGAGTACCACCTGATTATTTTTCCAAAGATGGTCAATTATGGGGCAATCCTTTATATGATTGGGATGAAATGAAAAAAGATGGTTATAAATTTTGGATTGATAGAATTGCTGGAAATAGTAAATATTACGATGTGATTAGAATTGATCACTTTAGGGGTTTTGAATCATATTGGGCAGTTCCATATGGCGAAAAAACAGCTAGAAATGGTCGTTGGATAAAAGGTCCGAATATGAGTTTTGTTTCAGTTTTAAGAGATTGGTTTTGTAATGTTGAATTTATTGCTGAAGATTTAGGTATTGTTTCTGATGAGGTAAATGAAATGTTAGAAAAATCAACTTTCCCTGGTATGAGAGTATTGGAATTTGGAATGAATCCAAAAGCTGCAAGTTATCATACGCCATTTAATCATGTTGAAAATTGTGTTTGTTATATTTCAACACATGATAATTCACCAATTATAGGATGGCGTGACACAGCTAATAAGCGTGATGTTAAACATGCAATAAAATATTTTAACATTACGAAAAAAGAAGGATTTAATTGGGGCTTTATTAGAGGTGGAATGAACTCGGTTGCTAAGTTATTTATTGCTCAAATGCAAGATTATCTTGGTTTAGGAGAAGAAGCTAGAACTAACAGTCCAGGAACAATTGGTGATAATTGGAAATGGCGTTTAGTCAAAGGTCAACTAACTGATAAATTAGCCAATAAAATTGCTAGAATTGTTAAAATGTATGGCAGAGATTAATTGGCTAAAATGTAAATTTAATATATAATTAATTTATTAAGGAGGGCACATTTATAATGGATCAAATACTTGGTTTGTTAGCAGGTCAACTGTTATCAAATGAAACCGTAAAGACTGTCTCTAAAAAGTCGAATACGACTAAAAAAGAAACTACTGATGTTGTATCAGAAGCATTACCAACTTTATTAACTGGATTGCTTTCAACATCAAAACAATCTTCATCAAAATCAGATGGAGGCAATATCCTAACTTCACTATTAGCTCAAGCTGTTTCAACTAATGTTGAAGAAGAGGAGGATGAAGAAAAAGAAGAAGAGAAAAGCGAATTAGGTTCTTCAATTTTGGATACAATTTTAGGCAATACTAAAACAGATTTGCTAACAAATGTAGCTAAAAAAATTGGTCTAAAAAAAGAACAGGTTATGGCTGTCTTAGTAGCAATAGCGCCAATTCTATTAAAGAAAGTTGCTGGCTTGATTAGCACAAACACATCTAGTTCTTCAAAAAAATCAAATTCAACAAAGAAATCTAGTTCAACAAAGAAATCTACTTCGACAAAGAAATCCACTTCAACAAAGAAGTCAGGTTCAACAAAGAAATCAGGTTCTAAGAAGAAATCAAGCGAAAAAGAAGAAGGCTTAGATGTAACTGATATTTTATCTTCAATTGTTGGAAATGCTTTGGGTGGGGATTCGAAAAAATCAGATGATAATTCAAATTTATTGGGCGATGTAGCTTCATCAGTTTTATCTGGATTATTATCTAAAAATAAAAAATAGAAAAGGAGAAAAATATGGCAAGAAAACAAGAATTTGTTGCAACAAAAAATGCTGGTCAAGGGCCAAGAAAAACTACTAAAGAAGAAAGAAGAGCAGGTGCTTCTGGCAAAAGAGTTGCTGCAATTATTTTTTGGTTAGTTGCATTTGCGTTTGAAGTAGTTGCAATACTAGTATTAAACAAAACTATTTTCATTAAACCACTTACAACTGACTATATGTTATATACATTAATTGGTTTATTGGTTGCGGATTTAATTTTCTTAATTATCGGTTCACAGTTCTGGAAAAGAGCTAATGACATTGATCCGCCAAGTTCACAGAATAAATTAAAATTCTTCTTATGGAACCAAATGGGATTAATCGCAAGTGTTATTTGTTTCTTCCCGATAATAATACTGTTATTGAGTAACAAAGAGCTTGATGCGAAAACTAAAAAAATTGTTTCTGCAGTTGCAGTTGTAGCTCTATTAATTGGTAGCGTTGCTTCTATTGACTTTAATCCAATGTCAGAAGAAGAAAGAATTGCTTTAGAAAATGAAATAACAGCAGAAGTTTATTACACAACATTTGGTAAAAAATACCACACCCATTCTGATTGTCAAGCGATTAAAAACTCAAAGACTATCTATCATGGACCAATTGCAGATGCATTAGATGCAGGAAGAACTGAGCTATGTAAATTCTGTGCTGAAAGAGATGGAAAGTAATAAATAGCAGTTTTAAGGCGGATTTTTCTAAAAATCTGCCTTTTTTTGTTGAAAAAAGATTTAATATTTGCTATAAATATGTTAAAGAACAATTCCAAAGGGAGGAGAAATATAATGGGAAAATATGTAGTCAATAAAGGTGACACTGGTGTTTCTTTTAACCTAGTAGCAGGAAATGGCGAAATTATTGGTAGAAGTGAACACTATACTACTGAAGGTGCATGTTTAAATGGCATCGAATCAGTTAGAAGAAATGCTGTTGAAGCAGGAGTAGAAGACCAAACTATAGAAGGTTATGAAGTTTTGAAAAATCCTAAATTTGAAATTTTTAAAGATAAAAGAGATGAATTCAGATTTAGACTAAAAGCAAGAAACGGCGAAATCATTCTTGCATCAGAAGGTTATACAGCTAAAGCAAGCTGTAAAAATGGAATTGATTCTGTTGTTAGAAACGCTGATTCACCAGTAGTTTAATAACAAAAAGAAAGGGAGTTAGGGCTTCCTTTTTTTTGTTTGTGAAAATATTAAAATAATATACAATTTATGCTAAAATAATACCATGAAGACATATCAATATATTTTTATTATTGTTTATATTCCAGCATTAATAATGTATTTATTTTCCAAGACAAGTGGCAACTTTAAAAGAAGGGCGACAAATAAAATTGCATTAGCTTCTTTATTTATGTTATGTGGGTTATATGCCTTTTTGATAAGAGAAAAAAGCGTGTCACTTATCATACTGATGATTGCTCTGTTTTTTTCATATTTAGGAGATATAATATTGCTATGGAGTTTTGAAAAGGGTGGATATGCTTTTATAACTGGAAATATTATTTATTGTATTTATTTGTATATTATTCATTATAAATATCACTTGTGGCAACTTATTGTTGTGGCAGTTTTAATAGTGTTACTTTATTTGCTTTATCGTCATTTTGTAAATGAGGGAATTTTAGATTTAGGGGATTTGGAAGAATTTAATTTTTATATGATTACAGTTATTTCGCAAGGAACAATGGGAACTGTAATGGCGTTTTTTACCAGTTCTAATATTAATAAAGTATTAGGAATTGGGCTTTTATTATTTATGGTTTCAGATTTCTTTATTGCGTTTCAAAATTTTTATAACAGGAAATCAAATTTAATTTTAAGATGTAATTCAATCGCTTATTTTTTAGGAATGATGTTAATTGCCATATATATTGGTCTATAAAAAGGGGAGATCTTTATGAAATATATATTTATTGTTAATCCAGCTGCGGGGAAAGAAAATTCTGAAAAAGAATTAATGGATCTTTTAAAAGAAAGGAAAGATTTTGATTTTGATATTTATTATACTTTAGGTCAAAAAGATGCAACCTATTTCATTAAGCAATATCGCAAAGATAATCCAGAAGGAAAAATATGCTTTGTTGCTTGTGGCGGTGATGGTACTGCCAATGAAGTAATCAACGGAATATTTGGTATGGAAAATACCAGTTTTGGCATTTGGCCATGTGGAAGCGGCAATGACTATGTCAAATATTTTGGTGGAGCCAATAAGTTTTTAAATTTAGATAATTTGTTAAATGGCGAAGAGATGAAAGTTGATGTAATGACTGTTGGTAACACTCATTCAATTAATGTTGTTAATTTTGGTTTTGATTGTGCTGTGGTTAGAACAATGGAAAAAGTAAAAACCTGGCCATTTATAAGTGGGAAACACTCATATACAGTTGGAGTAATTGGTGCCGTTTTTACTGCTAGAAAAAACTATTGTAAAATTATAGTTGATGAAGAATTAATCAATCCTAACGGAGAATACTTGCTCTGTACAATTGCCAATGGGACACATGTTGGTGGTTCTTATAAGTGTGCTCCAAAAAGCTTAGTTAATGATGGACTAATGGAAGTTTGCATGGCAAAGTGTATGCCTCTTATCAGATTTATCTCAGTTGTAGGAAAATATCAAAAAGGATTACATTTGGATGATGAAAAACTTGCTGATGTGTTAGTTTATCGCCGAGCTAAAAAAGTAGAAATAATTTCTGACGAGGAAATGGATTTATGTCTTGATGGTGAATTAATAGGTGGAAAACACTTTATTATTGAAAATCAAGAGAAGGCAATCTCTTTTAGGGAATCAAAATAAATGTTATAATTATAATTTTTTATATAAAATATATTTATAATTACATAAAAAAGTTTAATGGCTAAATTATAGACTTAAGCCATTTTTTTAGTTTATAATGAAAGCGCTTACACAAATGTTAAGGAAAAGGAGAAATAAAAATAGAAATGAAAAAATTACTTACATTACTATTGGCTGCCATGATGGTTCTTGGCATTGTTGGTTGTGGACCAAAAGAACCACCTGTCGAGCAGTCAGAAGTTCAGAAGATTATTGAACAAGCTCAAACAATGACTTTAGAAGAACTAGCTAAAAAAGCTATCGAAGAGTCAAATGGAGCTACTTTTTATGGTGTTGGCAACTCAAGTCGTGGCAAAACAGCTTTGCCATTATTTATTGCTTACTTACAAACAATTGATGCTTCATATACTTTGAACTTTGAATGGCAACAACCAAAAAACAACAAAATTTTTGACCAGTTAACAGCTGACTCATTAAAAGAAGTTGGAACATTTGCGATGACCTTGATTCAAGATGGTAATCAAATCGAAAGTAAGATGGTTAAAACGGGTATTTTAGATGCCTTCATTCCAAAAGAATGGGCTGAAGCTAACGGAACTACTCCAGAAGCTTATAAAGGTTATTTACCATTACAGACATTAAACAAAATCTTTATGTTTAACAATACTGGAGAAAAAGTTTATAACAACTGTTGGGATTTTGTCTATGAAGGTGAACATGGATTATTCATGGATATTGATTCTGAAATCGTTGGCAAAAATTTCTTATACATGTTAACTCATGAAAAATATTCTAAATGGTTAAAAGATGCATTTGATGTTTTACCAGTAGACAAAAAAGCTTATTTCCAACCAGTAGTTGATGAAATGGAAGCTGAAGCAAAAACTTTAGGTTTAGGCGAAAACGGAAAATATGCTTTAACTTGGATTAAATTATGGGTAGAAAGCTATAATGCTCAAACAGATGATGGACCTATTTGTAATATCTTGGTTGACAAATCAGCTACAGATCAATTCGGTTTAATTGTTTACTCAAAGTTACGTTCAGTTCAAGAAACTGATACAGTATCTGTTAACAATATTACGGTTGCTGCTTACCAAGATGGCTATGTTGGTATTGGCGGTTATGGTTATAGTCACTATTTATTTGTTACTGACAACTCACCGCTTCCTTGGACAGCATGTGCATTTATTGCTTATATGACTCAAACTGTTGATGGCTTCTCTGCATGGGGCAAAGATATTGGTGGTTATTCTGCTAATCCATTAGTTGCAGCAGGAACTGAAGCTGAAAGAAATCATTCAAAAGGCGGCTATGTTGATGGAGTCAATGTGTTTGATGCTAAAAACGACCGTGGATATGAATGGTGGGTTGCTGAAGATAAAGGTGAATTAGTAATTGAAGATCCAGCATACTGTGCATCAGTAGCATTTACAGTTGGCAGCTGGATTGAAATGTTAACTAAATACAATAAATAGTAAGCAAATTTAAAAAACAACCGCTTATAAATACAAAGCGGGATTGTGGAAGAAATCACAGTGCCCTTGTTTGACAAGG
>JAAZJL010000018.1 GCA_012800355.1 Erysipelotrichia bacterium
GTTTTTCTCATTAATTTGACATCTTCAATTGTTGCTCCAGCAGTTGAAAAACCAGTAGATGTTTTAACAAAATGAGCTTTTGCGTTAATTGCACATTTACATGCCTGAACTTTCTCTTCATCAGTTAATAAACAAGTTTCAATGATAACTTTTACAACATTACCTTGAGCTGCTTGGACAACTGCTCTGATATCATCTTCAACATATTTCCAGTTTCCTTCTTTAGCTGCCCCAATATTGATTACCATGTCAATTTCTGTTGCTCCATCTTTTATGGCTTGTTTGGTTTCAAATGCTTTAGATACTGTTGCCATAGCTCCTAGTGGAAATCCTACAACGCAACATACCTTTACATCAGTATCCTTTAAAATTTCTTTAGCTAAAGCTACATAACAAGTGTTAACACATACTGAAGCAAAATCATGTTCTTTTGCTTGTAAACATAATTCTTTAATTTGCTCTGATGTTGCTGGCGCTTTTAATAGCGTATGATCAATATACTTATTAATCTTCATTTTTATTTTCTCCTTTTAAATACTTATTCAATATATCAATGGCTGCATTATCATCACCCATCCAATATACTTTTCCATCTCCTATTTTAAAATATTGTTCAGCTGCCTTACCTAAGATACATACTGTATCTCCTTCATTAGCCAATTCAATCCCTTGTCTAATAGCATCATATCTATCTTCAATATAGACCCAAGAATTTTTAGTAATACCACTGGCTATTTCTTTACAAATTTCATAAGGATCTTCCCAATGGTCATCTTCAGCACTTAAAATTAAGACATCACTATTATCATCAGCTATTTTACCAATCATTGGTCTTTTCTTGTAATCTCTGGCACCATGAGCACCAAAAACCGTGATTATTCTCTTCCCTTTTTCAGTAATGGTATTAATATATTCATATATTTTCTCATATCCATCTGGAGTGTGAGCATAATCAACGATTACATTAAAGTTTTGTCCACAATCAATTATTTGTACTCTTCCCATTACCTGTGGAATAGTTTTCAAATATGGAATTAAATCATCAATATCATAACCTGCTTCACTTAAAGTTGCTAAAACAGCTAATAAATTAGACACATTGAATTTTGCGACTAAATTAGTATCAATTTTATAAGTTTTTTCTTTGTGTATTAATTCAAATTCAGTGTGATCTTTAAACAACTTAATATTGTTAGCTTTATAATCTGCATCATGGTCAATACCAAAGGTAACTGTTGAACAATTAGCTGCTTTGATAATTCTTTTGGCATAACTATCATCAATGTTAACTATTCCAGTTTGCTCTGGCCCAACAATTTTAAATAACTTTTCCTTAGCCATGTAATAGTTTTCCATCGTACCATGGTAATCTAAGTGGTCATGAGTCAAATTAGTAAAAATTACATAATCAAATTTGACTGCATCAATTCTTCTTAAGTCCAATCCTTGAGAAGAAACTTCAATAGAAACATCTCTACAGCCATGGTCATAAATCTCTTTTAAAATCTCATGTAAGACTTCTACATCAGGTGTTGTTAAAAACGTGTCATTTATTGTGTCATCCCACATATAACCCATTGTACCTATATAACCACACTTTTTATAACGAGAAATTAGATATCTAATAATCCAAGCCACTGTACTTTTTCCATTTGTTCCAGTAACGCCATAAACAGTCATTTCACTTGTTACATCTCCATAATAAGCACAGACAAACTGATTTAATGCTGTTAAAGTATCATCAACCTTTAAATAGGTAATACCTTCATAATACTTATCTAATTCTTTAGAATGGACAATACAAATTGCCCCATTTTCAATAGCTTGAGCAATAAAATTATGACCGTCATTTACTAAACCAATAATGCAGAAAAAGATGGCATCTTCCATCTTTACTCTAGAATCAGTCATAATATCCTTTATTTCTA
>JAAZJL010000098.1 GCA_012800355.1 Erysipelotrichia bacterium
AAGGCAGTTTTATCAATTAGTTCCATCTTCTTTCCTTTCTAATAAACAGTATACAAATTTATCATAATCAACTTTTTCAACTATTTTCCAATCATTGATAGAAAAACAATCTAAATGGGTATCAACTTTGTATTCATCTTTAATAAACGAAACATACGCCTTTTTACAATATGGGTAAGCTTGACGATAAATTGATGCTCCACCACAGATAATATATTCTTCTTTATCATCCTTATGAGTTTCTAAAAACTGAATTAAATCTTTAATAACCACAACACCTTCTGGTTGATAACCTTCTTCCCATGACACAACAAAAATATTTCTATCTACTAACTTTCTAGGCAAACTATCATAAGTAGTTTGACCCATTAAGATATTTTTATATAAAGTATTTCTTTTAAAAAGTTGTAATTCCTCTTTAATATGCCATGGTAAACGACCATTAATTCCTATCCCTTGTTTTGGATCAAAAGCTACACTAAAACTAAACATATTTAAACGCTAACCTTTCCTTTTATTGCAGGATGAGGATCATAATCACAAATTTCAAAGTCCTCATAACAGAAATCCTCAATATTTTTGATATTAGGATTAATCTTTAATGTTGGAAGTTTTCTAGGTTCTCTTGTTAATTGCAGTTTAATCTGTTCAATATGGTCTTTATATATATGAACATCTCCTAAAGTATGAACAAATTCATATGGCTGTAAATCACAAACCTGAGCAACCATCATTAAAAGTGTTGCATATGATGCAATATTAAACGGAACACCTAAAAAGACATCTGCACTTCTTTGATATAACTGTAAAGATAACTTTTTGTTATCAGCACTAACATAAAACTGGAAAAAAGCATGACAAGGTGGTAAAGCCATATCTTCAACCTGTGCTGGATTAAAGGCAACTAGTAAATGTCTTCTAGAAAAAGGGTTGTTTTTAATTTGATCAATTAAATTTTTCAATTGGTCAACTCCAAAGAAATCTCTCCATTGTTTACCGTATACTGGTCCTAACTCGCCCCATACTGAAGCAAATTCATCATCATTTTTAATTCTTTCGATAAACTCTTCCATTGTTTCACCATTAAAATCTTGGCTCTTTTTAAACTTATCATATGGCCAATCATTCCAAATTTTCACATTATTTTTAACCAAAGGTTGAATATTAGTTGAACCTGTTATAAACCATAAAAGCTCATATAATATCCCCTTGAAAAATACTTTCTTAGTGGTTAATAAAGGAAAACCTTCTTCTAAATTATACCTGGTTTGATATCCAAAAATTGAAATAGTACCTGTACCTGTCCTATCACTTCTTTCTTCGCCGTTTTCAAGCACAAATTTACACATGTCTAAATATTGTTTCATTATTATCACCTCTTTGATTATTATATTTTATTTTACCACCTAAAGCAGTTGTTTTTAAATTCCTGAAATTTCTTTTAATTTAATCACAATACTATCAACTTTTGGTTTTAATTCTTTAGCAATTTTCAAGGAATCAAATATCTTCTTTTGAACAATTGTATCTGATGCTAACTGATCAAAATATATATCAGTAATTCTTAAAAAAGTACTAATTTCAATCTTAAAATTTCCTTGAAGTTTTACATCCAATAATTCTCTAGAAAAAGATCTCATACTATAAATAAAATCGTCAATATATTTATTGGCTTTTTCAATTGATTTGTATTTTGAAAGAGAAATAATTAGTTTGCCTCCAGTCATATCTAGTATCCCAAGGTCTTTAGCTTGTTCGAGATAATAAAGCGCTTCATTTAAAGCATTTTGAGCATTAATTCCTGCATAGTAAGCTTCTGTTATTTCTTTATTTGACATCTTTTAATTTCTCCTAAATAATTCTTTCTATTTCAAGCTTATTAAGATTTTAATCTTTTTCTATAAGCTTGAGTTTATTCATTTTTTAAGTATAAGGTTTCACTATTCAACTAATAAATAACTTGCTAGTAAAACCTTACTTTGCTTGATATATTATAGTTCTTTTTTTCTTATATATCAAATTGTTTAGGATTTTAAATATTTTACAGCAAGTATAAAAAGGAAAGGAGAATTATGGTTAATCAAGTAGTGTTAGTAGGATACATCTATAGTAATGACGAAATTAAACAAACTTTAAAGTTTAATGGAGATTGTTACATAGAATTAGATTGTAATTTTCAAAACAATGATGGGCAATATAAACGTGAAAGGTTTGAGGTACGGTTGTGGCGTGGTATACACGATACTCTTAGAGAATATCCCAATGGTAGTTTAATCTGCTTAAAAGGAAGACTTGAAAATAATGATAACAACACAATCGTTGTGGCAGAAAAAATTACTATAATCCGAAAAAACACTAGCAAAAAGGTCAATTAATTTGACCTTTAATTTTCCTTTTCACATTTTAAATAGTAAATTAAATCATCTGGGTTATGTCCATATTTTTTTAAACTTTTGATAACTTTGTAAGTCAACGCTTTAGATATTAGATAGGTAATACATTTGGGGATTGCTACTTCCGCTTTTTCATATAACTCTTTTGAAGCAGAAATTCCTTTTTCAATACAATAAATAAACTGGTCGAAAAGTGGAACAACTTTTTTATGGTTGAGATGTTTCTCAAGTGGCTGTCCATCTAATATTGCACCTCCGCCTAAAACAAACCCTCCCATCCAAGTAAGATTATTTTCTTTGGCAAATAATCTAAGATATGATAACCCATGCTCATGGGTATGAACATAAGGCATGCCTCCATTAATAATTCCATATAATTTTTGATTAGAAAATTTATAGTTTGAAGCTTCTTTTTCTAAAAGTTCAAAGAGTCTTGCAGGATAGGTATTAATATATGTAGGACCTGATACTACGATGGTTTTTGCCTTTTGCATTTTTTTAATCAATTCATCAAAACTACCTTTTTGATTTAAAAATACAATTTCACCACCAATTAAATTTTTTATTCTTTCCAATAGCATAGCACTAGTCCCTTTTCTTCGTGGACTAGCACAAATTAATAAAATATCAAAATTATGCATAAATGATCTCCTTAAATATTTTTTCAACACTATCATTATCTGAGCTGTTTTCAACTATAAATGCCTTACCCTCAACATCCATAATTTTAATATTTTCCTCATGTAGTTTTATAAAAAGTAATTCCTCTTCAAAAGTTAAGTTTTCTTTAATACCAATCATATAATATTTCAGATTTTTAATTCTCATTTTCTTTACCAATTCTACATTTTTCATGTAGTATCTTGGATCACCAACCGCTGATATTCGATCCATTATTTTTTTGATATGAAAACCAACTCCTCCATATATAATTGGTGAAACTAATATTATTTTTTCACTTCTGACAATTTGGGGTAATATTTTTTGCATGTCATCTTCAAGAACACAACGACCATAGGTTTTTCCACTACAACTTGAACAAGCAAGACAAGGTTCAACATTCAAATCATTAGCTTTAAAAATTACTACTTCATTAGTCGTTTTTTCAATTGATTCTCTTATAATATCCGCCAAATTATTCTTACTATCATCTAAGATTATTGTAATCAACACTAACACCTCCTTTATTCTATTAAATATTAAACTTTTAATCTTTATTATTTATTTTTAATTGCTAGCAACTCAATTAGTTCTCTCTGATTTTCATTATATTATTTATTAAATGGTAATTTCTATATTTTTATTGTAATTTTACTTGAGTTTTAATTGCATTTTACTATTTCATATTTTTATAAAACTTAATAAAGAAAGCGTCAATTTTTCATATCTTTTAAAATATTTATAGGAATAATTTATTCATAAAAAAACCTCGACTTAATCGAGGTTTTCATTTACTAAATTTTATTGTCTGAACCTAAAACATTCATGATTTTGTGTTTTACGATGTTTTTAATATTTTCTCTTGCTGGTTTTAAATATTGACGTGGATCAAAATGATCTGGATGTTCATTGAAATACTTTCTAATAGTTCCAGTCATTGCCAAACGTAAGTCTGAGTCAATATTAATTTTACAAACTGCCATAGATGCAGCTTTTCTTAATTCATCTTCAGGAACTCCAACAGCATTTTTTAATTTTCCACCATTTTCGTTAATCATTTGAACATAGTCTTGTGGTACTGAAGAAGCACCATGTAATACGATTGGGAATCCTGGTAATTTAGCTTGGATTTTTTCTAGAATATCAAAACGAAGTGGAGGTGGAACTAATTTACCTTCTTTGTTAACTGTACATTGTTCTGGAGTAAATTTATAAGCACCATGAGATGTACCAATAGCAATTGCTAAAGAGTCACAACCAGTTCTTTGAACGAATTCAACAACTTCTTCTGGTTTAGTGTATTTAGAATCTTCATGAGAAACTTTAACATCGTCTTCAACACCAGCTAGTGTTCCTAATTCAGCTTCAACTACCACTCCTCTAGCATGAGCATAGTCTACTACCTGTTTTGTAATTCTAATATTTTCCTCAAATGGTAAAGATGAACAGTCAATCATTACTGATGTAAAACCATCATCAATACATTCTTTACAAGTTTCAAAACTATCACCATGATCTAAGTGTAATACGATAGGTAAACCTGTTTCAATAACAGCAGCTTCTACAAGCTTAACTAAATAAGTTCTGTTTGCATAAGCTCTAGCACCTTTTGATACTTGTAAAATGATAGGTGAATTGCATTCTTTTGCTGCTTCAGTTATACCTTGGATAATTTCCATGTTATTAACATTGAAAGCACCAATAGCATAACCACCTTCATAAGCTTTTTTAAACATTTCTTTTGATGTAACTAATGGCATATTAACCTCCTAAATAATTTTAATCTACAAGTATATCTTAACATAAAATCAAATTATTATAAATGTTTAATTTACCGCAAAAATAATTTTAATGCTAACCAACTATCTACTAAAACTGACTAACTTTCTCTTTAACTGATTCAACGATTTCTTTAACAATCTTTACGCTTCTATTATATTTATCATTTAAAGGATTATACTCAACTATATCCATTGAAACTACATTATAATTATCAAATAAAAAATCAATTATTTCTCTAACTTGACTATAAGTTAAACCTTCTTCAACAGGTGTATTTACTCCTGGGCATTCACTAGGATTAATAACATCCAAATCAAGTGAAATATGAATAAAATTGATTTCCTTCTTTTGTATTTCCTTTAGAATTTTTTCAACAGAATTCTTTTGAATACAATTAGCAGTATAAAAATCTATACTATTTTCACTTAAATATTGCTTTTCATAAGGATCAAAATCTCTAACACCTAGAAAAATAAGATTTTCTTTTTTAATAACTTTATCTTCAGTTAAATCAGATAATTTCGAGTAACCATTTTTCATTAATGTGGCCACCGGCATACCATGTATTCTTTTGGTAATAGAATTTTCTGGCGTTTCAAGATCAGGGTGGGCATCAATCCAAAAAATTGAAGTATCATAATTTTGTAAGGTGGCTGAAATAGAACCAATAGCTATAGAATGATCTCCACCGATAACTAATGGAAACAGTTTTTCTTTAAAACAATTTAAAACAATTTCTTTTGTTTCTATACAACAATTATATACACTTTCAATATTGGTTTTACCCTTTAGAAAAACAACTTCTTTATCGATATTAATGTTAAATTTATTTAAATAATCTACTATTTCTGCTGAACCTTTTATTCCACAACCTTCTTCAAAAGGAACTGCAATTATTTTTGTTTTCATTTTTTACCTATTTAATACCTTTTCATTTTTCAAAATCAATGATTTGCAATAAAAACATAGACTAATATATAACAAAAAAAGAGGCTGACTTTAAATAGAATTAATTTCTATATAAATAATCTATTTTGTCGTAACCTCATAATTTATTATTAGCCTTTTAAGGCAGCATTTACTTCATCAACCCAATTATCTTTTCTCTTTTCGATTCCTTCACCTACAACATATAAGACAAATGAATCTACAGACATATTGTTTTCTTTTAAGTAAGCTGAAACTTTAAGACTGCCATCTAAAATGAATGCTTGATCTACTAAACACATCTCTTGTAAAGCTTTTGCAACTCTACCAGTAACCATTTTTTCGATAATATTTGCTGGCTTATTAGCATTGCTTGGATCATTTTTAGCAATTTCAGTTTGAACTTGTGTTTCGTGTTCAACAATTTCTTGTGGCATACCAACTCTATCAACATATTGTGGTTTCATTGAAGCAATTTGCATAGCAATAGGTTTTCCCACTTCTTCATTTGAACCATTTAATTTAACAATAGTAGCAGTCTTTCCATCGTGGTGAACATATTGACCAAACAATTGATCATCATTTTTTTCAACAATTTCAAATCTTCTTAAAGTCATTTTTTCACCTGTTGCAAATGAAACAGCTGAAATTAATTCACTTACTGTACCTTCAGTAGCTGGTAAAGCTAATGCTTCCTCTACTGTTTTTGGTTTATTAGCTAAAATAATAGCTGCAACATCTTTAACTAAATCTTTAAATCTGTCATTTCGAGCTGTAAAGTCAGTTTCAGTATTGATTTCTACTAAAACAGCATTATTGCCATCAATAGTGATGTTTGCTAAACCTTCAGCAGCAACTCTGCTTTCTCTTGATACTGATTTAGCAATTCCTTTTTCTCTTAACCAGTCCACTGCTTTATCTAAATCACAATCGCTAGCTTCTAAAGCTTTTTTGCAATCCATCATACCAGCACCAGTCTGATCTCTTAATTGTTTTACTAATTCTAATAAGTTAGCCATTTTTATTCTTCCTCACTTTTAGTTTCTTCATCTGTTGTATCTTCTTGATTATCTTCAGCTGCAGGTTGAGTTTTTTCTTTTCTTTCGTATCTTCTATATTGACCACGACTTCTTCTTTGTTCTTCGAATCTTGCTCTTCTTCTTCTTTCGTTTTCAGCTGCTTTTTCAGCAACAGAAATGATTACATCACTCATAGTAATTTCAGGTGCTTCATCAGTTTGGTGAGCATATTCTAAAACTCCACCTTTTGCTTCTACGATTGCATCATTAATAACGCCAACTAATACTTTAATTGAATTAATTGCATCATCATTACCTGGAATTGGATAATCCAATAATGCTGGATCACAATTTGTGTCAGCAATACCAAATACAGGGATATTTAATTTTCTAGCTTCTAAGATAGCATTATGATCTTCTTGTGGATCAACTACAAATAAAGCATCAGGAAGTTTTTTCATTTCTTTAATTCCGCCTAAAAAGTTTGTTAATCTTTCAGCTTCTTTTCTGATTAAAATTATTTCTTTTTTAGGATAATTATTGATTGTTCCTGTTTCTTCCATTTGTTCAATCTCAACCAATCTTCTGATTCTTCTTTGGATTGTACGGTAGTTAGTTAAAGTTCCACCTAACCATCTTTGGTTAACATAGAATGATCCACTCCTTAAAGCTTCTTCCATAACTACAGCTTGGGCTTGTTTTTTTGTACCTACAAATAGTACTCTTCCGCCTCTTTCAGCGATTTCTTTCATTACTGCATAAGCATCATTTAAACTTGCTATTGTGTTTTCTAAATTAATGATGTGAATTCCATTTTTTGCAGCATAGATGTTTGATTTTTGTCTAGGATCCCATCTTCTGGTTTGATGTCCATAATGTACCCCAGACTCCAATAGTTTACGCATTGTAACAACTGACATTTATAAATTCCTCTCTTTCCGTTGTTTTCCTCCATCACTTCTAACGATATTAACTTTTTCAAGCACGGAATATCGAATCTATGATGTGTGTATTA
>JAAZJL010000099.1 GCA_012800355.1 Erysipelotrichia bacterium
ATATTAATATTTATTCTAGCAATGGCATCCATTTTTGAAATATCCGCATTAAAAGGATGACTTCTTAAATTGTTCATCTTGATTTGAATAGAATCAATCCTTCTTCTCATTTTTTTCTTTTTATTAACTTTTACTACAATCAACACAATTAAAAAGAAAACCAAAGCAATGATTACATAAATCCAACCTGAGTTTATAATTTTCTCAAATGTTTGAGCCATTGGCATACATGTCACCTCTTATAAGTATTGTATCACATTTAAATACTTATAAAAATAATAAAATTGATTTGACATTCTGGTTTATTAATGTTAAATTAATTAGGCCGATAGCAGCATGTGAAGGTTATTTCGTGTGCGTTGATCTTAAAAGAAAAGTAGCTTGCTGTTTAAGTGAAAGATCAACACCCCAAGTAATTAATTCACACAAGCTAGTATATTTAAACTAGGAGGAAATTAAAAAATGGCACGTTACACAGGACCAGTATGGAAAAAAGCTAGAAGATTAAACTTCTCTATCCTAGAAACTGGTGAAGAACTAAGAAAAAGAGCTTATGCTCCTGGACAACATGGTCCAACAAGAAGAATCAAACAAACAAGTTATGGTCAACAGTTAGCTGAAAAGCAAAAAATGCGTTTCACTTATGGAGTAAATGAAAGACAATTCTCAAATTTATTCGACAAAGCTTCAAGAGCTAAAGGTGTTACTGGCACAGTCTTCTTACAATTATTAGAATCTCGTTTAGATAATGTAGTTTATAGAATGGGATTATCTAGAACAAGAAGAGGGGCTAGACAATTAGTCAATCACGGTCACATCTTAGTAGATGGTAAAAAAGTAAATATTCCTTCATACCAAGTTAAACCAGGCATGATTATTGAAGTTAAAGAAAAAATGAAGAATAACCCAATTGTTATTGATTCACTAGAAGCAGTCTTAAATACTCCTGCATTTGTTACTTTCGATAAAAAGACTATGAAAGGCGAATTTGTAAGAGTTCCTGAAAGAAATGAATTAAATGCTGATATTGATGAATTATTAGTAGTAGAATTCTATAACAGAAAGAAATAGTTAACTTTCAAAATAAAGGAATGATTGAAAAATCATTCTTTTTTTATGAAAAAAAGGATTTTTTAAATCCTTTCATCTTTATTAAATATTTTATTTTTTAAATTAACAAATGTTTCTTTTGAAAAAGTAATATTAAACAAATCCGTTATTACATTTAATCTATAGGTAATCGCAATATAAACTCCAATACAAACTATAAACATAAAACCTGTTAATATTAATACCGCAAATCTATTCATGGCTCCAACATTTATCTCAAATTGAACATAAATTGCAGCAATAACGAACATTGGTATGGCTCCCATCCAGCTTCTAGTAAATGAATCTATCATTTTTTTAAAATTTATGCCATATTTTGATTTGATTATAAATAAACCTGCAATTACATAAAAGATGTATTCAATAGCTATAATGATAAAATATCCATTAATGCCAAAATTAACTAAGAAAATTTTATAGAAAGCTAGCATAAAGATTAATCTAGATGTTTCTAATATCAAATAAGTTTTTCTAAGTTGTAAGGCAATTAAAGTAGACGTTATAATTCCGAAAAAATTCATAAAAAACTGGTTAACTACTGTTTTAGATAGCATATTAGTTCCAATATCTAAATAATAATTACCATACATTATATAGTAAATCTCTTTAGCAAAAAATAACATGAAGAAACAAATTGGCACTGACAAAAAGTTAACTGTTTCCATAATCTTATGTACTAAATCAACTACTTTTTTGTCATCATTACTAGTTACTGCTTCAGTAATATGAGGTATAATAGCTAAGCAAAAACCAGTCATAATAATCATTGGAATTGAAGCCAGTTTTGTACTTTGATAATTAATAATTCCTTGATAGATAGTAATTAGTTTAGCACTGGTACCATACGCTTCCAAACCACTGGCAAAAAACAATAGTACAAACAAAGAACTTGTAGATATCATTAAAGCATTCAATAAATAAGGAATAGAAACTTTAAACAATTCTTTTACTATATCTTTATTTGAATACTCACTTTTAGTTTCAACTTTTTTATGTGACAATTCATATCTTTTATCAAAAGCGATAAAATAAATTATTGTGAAGATGGCACTAATACTAGTAGAAGCTACTCCCATATAAGCAGCCCAAACACGATCTAAGTTTAAAGCATAAACACAAATGCTACTTGCCGATATAAGGAATGTAATCCTAACAACTTGTTCTAAAACTTGAGTTATAGAATAAGTTTTAAACTCTTTTAACCCTTGATAAAAGCCTCTAAAATAACTCAAATAAGGAACAAAAACTAAAGCAAAAGCTACAATAATCAATACATTTTGGGTATATCTAATATAGTCAGTTGATTGTAGATCAGTTGGAACAATCATATAAGCTAAAGGTTTAGCAAAAGCAATCATAAGAATACAACTTACCACTCCAATTACCATTATGATGCTTCTTGAAACTTTTTTTACTAATCTTACAGTTGCATAATCATCTTTTGTTGCATATTTAGCAACTAATGTAGCAATAGCAAATGGTAAACCTGAAAGGCATACCTGAAGTGCAGCATCATAAACAGTATAAGCATAAGAATAAAAAACAGTTGCTTCTTTAGCAATTTCATTAAAAGGAATAACATATAAAAGTGATAATGCTTTGGTGATAAAAATACCAGCACTACCTGTTAAAGCACCTGCAACAATTGACTGTTTTCTTTTATTTTTATCCATCCTATTCTCCTGTTAGTTTTTCTTGATCTTCATAAGTTGTATATAAAGAAAAATACTGACGAATCGGCTGTTCATCATTTAAAGGTTTATAATCCACCATTACCGAAACTCTTAAAGCACTTTCTTTACTGGTTAAAGAAAGGATTATTCCCTCATAAAAATCATTTTCCTTATCCACTTGTCCTGGAACCATATTGTAATGATAATCATCTAAAATACCTACTGAAGGCATCATATTCTCTTGGTCAATTTCTAAAGATAAAGTTTCGATGATTGCTAAAGCTTTAATGTCAAACATTGCAACCTTTGTGTTATCAATAATAATATCATAACGATATTTATCATCAGCAATCTTATTTACAACTAATTCAATATCAAAACAAGAAGATTCTGCCTGTTTATTTTCAGCAGATAAAATCGCATTATAATAAGTCAAATAAGCATTAAATTTTTCTTTATCTAATTGCCTTGTTTCTTCTTTATTACAACCTACTAATGTAATAATTAAAAAAATTAATATCAGTATTTTTTTCATTTTTAACCTTCCTTTGAAAAAATTATACTTTAAAAATGAAGTAACTCTTTTTCCCTTTTCTAATAACAATAGTTTCACCATCTAAACTATCAGCTTTTGTTAATGTTTTTTCTAGTGTTGTACACTTTTCTCCATTAATGGAAATTGAACCATTATTAATAAACTCTCTTGCTTCTCTTTTACTTGAAGCTGCTTTAGAGTTAGTTAAGGCATCAATTAATAAGACATTTTCCTCTATATCAATTGTATTAGCATCTTTAAAAGCATCTTTAATTTCTTTACTAGTTAAATCTTTAATATTACCACTGAATAAAGCTTCAGTAATATTTAAAGCACTTTGTAATCCTTCTTTACCATGAACTAGTTCTGTTAATTCTTCCGCTAAAGCCTTTTGAGCTTCTCTTAAGTGTGGTTGTGTATCTACTTTCATGGCTAAATTTTCAATTTCTTTAATTGATTTCATCGAAAGTCTTTTTAACATGTTAACAACATCATCATCAGCAACATTGAAAAAGAATTGATAAAACTCATATGCACTAGTTTTTTCTGGATCTAACCAAATATTTTGACCTTCAGATTTTCCAAATTTAGAACCATCTGACTTTGTAATTAAAGGTGATGTAACTCCATAAACTTTTGGACTAGAATCATCTACTTTTCTTATCAATTCACAACCACAAGTCAAGTTGCCCCATTGATCTGAACCTCCAATTTGCAATTCACAATTATAATTTACATATAAATGTAAAAAGTCGATTGATTGAAGTAACATATAAGAAAACTCAGTATATGAAATTCCAGTTTCAAGTCTTGAAGCAACAGCATCTTTAGCTAACATGTAGCTGATATTGAAACATTTTCCATAATCTCTTAAATAATCTATTACATTTAACTTACTAATCCAATCGTAGTTATTAACCATCATTGCTGCATTATCGCCTTCAAATGATAAAAAATGTGCTAATTGTTTTTTAATACATTCAGCATTATATCTAACATCTTCTAATGTCAAAAGATTTCTTTCACTAGTCATTCTTGGATCGCCAATCATACCAGTAGCACCACCAACTAAAATAATTGGAGTATGTCCTACTACTTGATATCTTTTTAACAGCAGTACTTGCTGTAAATGACCAACATGTAAAGAATCAGCTGTAGGGTCAAAACCACAGTAGCAAGTAATCGGGCTTTTCAATCTTTCTTTTAATCCTTCTAAATCTGTGACGTCCTTAATTAATCCACGCCAATTTAATTCATCTAAAAAAGTCATATATTCCACCTCGTGCTTACTTATTTTACCATATTATGACTTTATTGTTAATCTTTTTAAATAATAGAAAAAAGGAAGCAGTTGTTAACTACTTCCTAAACTTTTGTTGATGCTTTATTTTTGTAAATATAGCTTAATTGATATTCTTTTTCTTTAACCTCATCATCATTTAACATCTTTGTCATGACTCTCATTGCTAATGCACCTAAATCATAGGACGGAATAAAGAACGATGAGATTCTTGGGCGAACCATGTCGGTATACCTAGAATCCATTACACAAACTAAATCAGTTTCTTCTGGAATACTAATTCCATTTTCTGTGCAAGCATTAAGCACTGCCATTGCTTGAGAATCCCTTACTGTAATAACTAATTGATGTTTGTTATCTTTGAAATATTCATTTAAATAATCATAAGAGTTATGATAATTATCAGGGATTTCAATTAATCCAGCAAACTCCTTGTTGTGTTTCTTAAATCCTTTTTTAATACCTTGTAAAAGCTCGTCCATCATCATAGGATTTTTCTTATCTTCGATTAAAACTATGTCCTTATAGCCTTCTTGAATGTATTTGTCAGTTAATTCATATAATGCTTTTTTATAATCAACAAATACATTACATGCTTCATCTGCTTTTATTTTATGACCAATATAAACCATTGGTGTAGAAAAACTATTTAATACCGCTACTTCTTGCTCAGTTAAACAATCATTATAAACGATTACTCCATCAGCTCTAGATTTAACAATATTATCAATTATTTCACTCATTTCATTAATACTGCTACTTGTTGTATGAAGTGCGATATTATATTTATAAATTTTAGCGACATCTAATAATCCGTTAATAATCTTTCCCATATACAAGAAACTAGAATCAGGGATAACTAGAGCAATAGTAGTTGTCTTTTTTAAAGCCAAGCCTTGTGCTATCGCATTAGGTCTGTATCCCAATTTAACAATTGCTTCTTCTACCCTTTTTCTTGTTTCTTCTTTTACTAGTGATGAGTCGTTAATGACACGAGAAACCGTAGCCAATGATACACCAGCTTCGTGAGCCACTGAATATATAGTTACCTTTTTCTTTCCATCATTTAACGTGCTCATATACTATTCTTCCTTATTTTCTTCTTCTTTTTCTACTTCTTCTACTTCTTCTTCTTTATTAATTTTTTCTTTTATTGATTCAAATACATTTTCAATTTTTTCTTTAGCGCCAACTACTGTTTCTCTAACTTTAGGATCACGAATGAATTCTTGGTATTTACCACTTACGAATTCTGAAGCTTCTTTAGCTTTTCCAGTAACTGTTTCTACTGTTTTTTTGAAATCTTCATTTTCTAAAGCTTTATTGTAGTATTCAGTTGCTTTTTCTCCAACTTGATTAGCTACATTTGTAACAGTTTCTTTCGCTTTAGCAAATTTTTCAGAAGTTTTGTTTTCTTCATTGAATTCTTCGAATTTTTCTTTTGCTTTAGCTGAGATTTCATTTGCTTTTTCTGCAAACTCATCAAGATAACCTTTTAAAGTTTCTTTATTTAGGTTAATATCGTTTAACCCCGCAGCTAACTTTGCAAATGATTCTTTAATTCCTTCTTTTACATCTTCAACTGCTTCTTTTACTTTTGCAACTACTTCTTCGAAACCTTCTTCTGAACATTTTTCAGGGCATTCTTCTACGTGTTCTTCAACACATTCTTTGACACATTCTTCAGTGCATTTAGTTTTATTTTCTTCCATTTTATTCCTCACTTTCTGTTGAATTATGATTTTCCTTTTTAGCATCAGCAATAACAACTTTGTCTTTGTTTTCTAATTTTTCTAAAAAAGTTAAAATCATTTTTTTTATTTGTTCGTATTCTTTTGTCCATTTAGCGATAAATTTCTTAACCATTTGTTCTAATGTATATCTTACCGCTTCAATAGTCATTGATACGTTATTAATCGTTTTTGATGTTACACCAAAATCATCAACATATTTATTTGCTGTTTCAATAGTTTTATTTAAGTTTACAATTGCATTGTTAGCATTTGATACCGTTGCATCAACATTAGTCAATGAATTTTCAACTTTCTTTATTAATTTAGTCACTTTTATTCCAACCACCATCAAAATAATTAAAGCAATGGTACCTAAAACTGGTAAAAGATAACCAAAGATTTGACTGACTAATTGTAAAAATTCCATAATTTGTACCTCTATTCATATTTTAACTTACTTTGAAAACTTTTTCAATTAATTAACAAAAGATTGAAACTCTTTTTCATTACTTCCCTTTTTTATCCATAATTAGTGGTTTTATGGCTTTATAAAGCTTGCCACCAATCGTTGTACCATATACTTTTACAATAGCATTATTTAACCCTTGTTTGGTCTTATATTTCAAAATACAATCAGTTAGTAGTTTTGCTTGTTCATTATCTTCTACTAATCCCTTAACTTGATTATACAATTTTATATACTTTTGTTTTTGATTCAATTTCGTTAAATCTGCAGCAACAATTACATCATAGTTTTTCTTTTTCCAAAAAGTAACTAGGGGGTTAAAACCAGCATCATTAGACACAATTACATACTCTTTTGAACTATCCTCTTTCAACAAAAATCCTAAATAACTTGCTAGTTGGAAGTCCAATGCATTTTTATGTCCTACTTCCACTTTAAAAGTTTTGATGTCAGCTTTAGATTCTATAATTCTTTTATGTACTGCAAATGAAATCTTATCAACATTTACACTATAGAAAATATAAACCACATCATTTTGTGACAAGTCATCAATACCATATAAACCATCGCTTTTAACATTTTCAAAATCCACTAAATATACTGTCATTGTTCACCTCTCTATACTAATTGCCTTCCGCCATATTTTCTAACTTTTAAAACGTGGCAGCATCCTTCTCCAAAGACTTTTTCTATTTCTTTTTTATATGTTTTAACAAAACCATCTTTGACAAATGCTTGAATTGTACCAGCAAATCCACCACCATGAACTCTACAAACTCCATTATCTTTCAATATATTTTCAGAATACATTAAACCAATTGATAATGCTTGATCTTTTATATCATGGTTGGAATAAACATTTTGTAAATATTTAAAAGATGAATTCCCAGATTCTCTAATAACATCTAAAAATGCTTTAAAGTCATCAGATTCTAAAGCATTAACTGCCTTTTCCACTCTTTCATTTTCATAAATAACATGAAGAGTTCTAAGCAGAGCTCTGTCACCACATTTTTCTCTAATTTCATCAATGTTCTCTAAAACTTCTTGAGCAGTAACTTCTCTAACTAATGTTTTTCCTAACAACTCACAAACACTTTTCATTTCATAAGGAATCGCTGCATAATCATCAGTTAAACCTGCATGAGAACCTTTAGAGTCAACAATACATAAACTATAACCAAATTTAGAGAAATCAGCTTGAACTTTTTTTACTTTTGGTTGATTGTTATTTTCAAAATCAATATATATTAAGTTACCTACTGAACAAGCCATTTGATCCATTAGACCTGATGGTTTACCAAAATATACATTTTCAGCATACTGACCAGCTTTAGCAATAATTACTGGGTCTACTTCACCCTTGTTAAATAAACCTGAAACAATATTACCGACCATTGTTTCAAAAGCGGCACTAGAACTCAAACCAGAGCCAGTAGCAACATCGCTAGTCATGTAAGCGCTAAAACCTTCAATACGATATAATTCATCATCTAGTCTCTTTAAAACACCTTTAACTAGTGATCTAGTGGATCTTTTTTCTTCTTCCTTCATTTCTAAATCAGTTATAGATACACCATTACACTTACGATTATCACTAGTAATATTTACGAAATTGCTCTTGTTTTCTGCAGCAACCGCAATGATATCGATATTTACAGCACAAGCTAGAACTTTTCCATTTTGATGGTCAGTATGATTACCTGAAACCTCACTTCTTCCTGGTACTGAAAATAAACTAACATCATTTTCACCATATAACTGCTCAAATGTTTCAATAGCTTCGATATATCTGTTTCTTTGATATTCTAACTGTGATACATCTTGGTATAAGTCCATGAAAATTTCATCAAATCTACCTTCTTTTATTCTCTGCTTTAAGATACTAGATTTCATAAATTACCCTCCTACTTTTTAATCAACACTTCTTTCTATTAAAACTATTACATTTAATTGATTCTCTTTATAGTAATTAACATGGTAAGTATTACCAACTTCCATAAATGGCGTAATTGACAAATCTACACTAGCTTTAATACTATATTTTTCATCTGTGTCACTTATAATATAATAATATGTATTTCCATCAACAACAACACTAGTTAATTGTTTTATTGTAATAACTGCTTCAGTAACATCATGTACTCCTTCACTTGAAATGCCCATCATTTTCAAATATTGTTCGGAAGCATATTTTATACCTAATGAAGCATCAGTAACTGTTACTTTTTGGTAGTTTGCAACATCGACAAGAGCGTACATTTTAACCAATCCAGCATCATCTTTTAGTGATAACAAATAAGTTGGACGACCATTAAGATTAATTAAAAGAGGGAAAGTTGTTGTATATTGTTTTTCTTGTACCTGTCCTGTTGCTGAATCCATTGCGCTATATTCTTCTGCTCCTGGAACATCATAGAATCTTGCTTCATGAGTTCTTAAATTAACTAAAACAAACCCAATATTACTTTCATCTGATGAAATTGAAGTAATTCCAGTATACATATACACGTCATCGTTCATCGCCATATAAGTATAACCATCAGTTGTTTGAACAACGTTCTTTTGTGCAAATATACTATTTAAATAACCATTTTGATATCTTCCCCATGAATCTATTTCCTCAATGACTAAACGAGCATTGAAAACTTCATCAACCCATTCTGGAATATCTTTTACTTCATACCTATGAGTTTCCCCAGTAATAGCATTAACCGCAATAATTCCACTAACCTCTTTTTTTAGATTAACCCAAGTATATTTAACTGTTTGAACTATCCAATAAGGAACTCCTTGTTCATCAACTTCAAAAGAAATATCACCAAAATTTGTGAAAGGATAATTAAATCGTAAATGTCTATTTAAATCATGAAAAAAGTAAGCACTTGGTAGATACTTCAAGCCATCTTTTGTTTTTACTAAAGTAGCTTCTCCGGTAGTACAGTCAACTAAAATATAACCTGCTGTACCTTGTCTATTAGCTAAGTATTTGAAAAACCCATCATACTCTAATGGTGTAGCACGAACAATTTTATTCTGATAGTTGATTAAAGAATATTCATCACTAACAGTAAACTGTGAAACTAATTCAGGAATCTGTCCAACTACTCTGTCTCCTACTTTACGAGCAGAATCTTTATCTAGTAGTGGTAAGTTGTTGAAATCAACTTCTTTAATATCATCTTTAAAAGAACCTTCTATTATTTGTATTCTATTTTTGTATATACTTGAAGAAAACATTGGCGAAAAGATTGCAATACCCAACAAATAAACTACAACAATACCTATAACTATAAAAGTTGGATATAATGCTTTTCCTTTATTAAAACCCTTGCTGATTGTTTTTGTTTGGACAACAATAAATAATGGTCCAAAAATTGCTGGTAAAAAGAACATCCAGAAACCAATGTTTGTTGGATTAATTGGTGGTAAAAGTATAAAGTAAGCAATAGCCCAACCAATAATCCATAAAATTAATGTATAAGCCTTAAATTTTTTAAACATCGTACACCTCCTATACAATTATATTATATACGTATATTACCATTTCTGTTATAGCGATTGTGTATGGTTTCTATATTTTTTTAGTAAAATCTACGTGTTTAAACCAATACTTAGCTCCCCAATTATCGAAATCGTATTGAGGCATATACTCATTACATTCATAATCAATATAGTAAAGTAAATCACAATACAAAATAAAATTACTAGGATAATAATCAATATTAATATTATTGTTTTTTAAATGTTCAGCTATATTTTTTACTAAGATTATTTCTAAACTAATATCTTCTTCATTTTGAATCTTCTCTAGTACTGTTTTACCTTCAATATATTCTTTGATAACAATCTCATTTTCTTTATCAACTTCTATTAACTTAGGCATTAAAATATTTAGATTCGATAATGTTTGATAATCACTTAATTCACTCTCAATCTTGTTAGTAAATGTATAGTAATCACAAGGTTCGTGATGAATCTTTTTTAAGGTGTATAAAACATCTTCATAACTTGCTAAATATGAATATCCACTCTTTCCTTTTCCTAACAATTTCATTATTTTATATCTTTTATCATTTACTTTCAACATAATTAATCCTTCAATTTACTAATAATCTTTCACAAACGCTGTAATACATTGTATTTTTAAACTATCTAACTTTGTTTTTTTATGTAAAGAGTCTTTTTTATCAACTAAGGAAAAACCATCTCAAAAGATGGTTTTACTTCTTTTAGTCATCAATAGCCTATAAATTCAATTTCTTGTAAATTCATATATGTTTTAAGAAAAACTACTCTTTCCCTAATAATTTGAACATATTTTTCTTATAAACTTCAACACCTGGTTGATTAAATGGATTTACATCTAACATCAATACTGACATTGCACAAGCAATAAAGAAGAAGTAAATCATATAGCCATAACTAAACTCACTGGTATCTTTTATATGAAGAACAATATTTGGAACTTCCCCTTCTTCAACATGGGCAGCTAATGTGCCTTCAAATGCCATTTGATTTACCCAGTTAACATTTTTACCAGCTAAATAATTCATGTTATCTAAATTTTCCTTACAAGATGGAAAGACAATATCCATAGCTGGATTTTCGATTATTAATACTGTTTCATAAAAAATCTTATATCCTTCTTGAATAAACTGTCCCATTGAATGCAAATCAGTTGTAAAGTTTACTGAAGCAGGGAAAATACCTTTTCCTTCTTTACCTTCTGATTCGCCATATAACTGTTTCCACCATTCTGCAATCATTGCTAAATGTGGTTCATATGTAACGAAAAGCTCAACACTTTTTCCCTGTTTTTCTAACATTCTTCTTAATACGGCGTATTGATAAGCAGTATTTTTATTTAAATCACTAGTAGAAAAGTCTTCTCTTGCTTTTTGGCAACCAGCCATTAACTTATCAATATCTAATCCCGCTGCTGCAATTGGCAAAAGTCCTACTGCTGTTATTACTGAATATCTTCCACCAATATCATCAGGGATTACAAACATTCTATAACCCTTAACCTTAGCTAAATTATTTAATGTTCCCTTGTTTTTATCAGTAGTAGCAATTATTCGTTTCTTACTTTCTTCTAAACCATAAGTTTCTTCAACATATTGCTGATAAATTCTAAAAGCAATTGCTGTTTCGGTAGTTGAACCTGATTTGGAAATGACATTCAAATAAACGCTTTTTCCTTTGATATGGTCTAATACTTGTTGGATATAAGTGGCAGAAACTGTATTACCTACATAAATAATTTCAACTTTATTATCATCATATAAACCATTCATCATTTCAATTGCACTTCTAGCCCCTAAATAAGAACCGCCAATTCCACAAACTAGAAATACATCAGCCTTTTCTCTGATTTCCTTTGCTACTTCTTTGACTTGTTTAAACTCTTCCTTATCATAATTTATTGGCCAGTCTATCCAACCTAAAAAGTCACTTCCTTTAGCTGTTTTATTAATAATACTTTGGTGAATTTCATCAACTTTGCCTTGATAATCATTAATATCATCTTTTAATAAAGCATGTGAATAATCTAGTTTAATCATAATTTCCCTTTCAATGCATCTTTTATCCAGTCAGGTAGTTTTTCTTGTAAAGATTTAAAACCAATCTTTTCAATATTAGCTATATCTTTTTTAGTCGGAATAGCATATTTTCTATTAGTTTGAATAGCTTTTAATGAAAGTCTTAATTGACCAATTTTGTCAATGTCAATAATTTTAACCACTACTTTCTCACCTTTTTTGAAAAAATATGAAACATCATTAATATAGTATTCACTAATTTCTGATATGTGAATTAAACCTGAAGTTTCTTCATCTATCTTGACAAAAGCTCCATATGGTTTAATCCCCGTAATAGTTCCCTGTACTACCTGTCCTACTTTATACATTTTACTTCCTTTTTTTAATTATAACATAATATGAATTATATGTTTTTTAATAAACGCTTATTTTTTTTCTAATAATTATCAAAATAAAGTCCTCCAAAAAGGAGGACTCCTTAAAATCGCTTTTTCAGTTATTATAAAGATGCTTTTAAGATTGCTAAAACATCATCTTTATTCATTGGAATAAAGGCATTTGCTAAACCTTTTCCAGCTTTTTCAGCCATAATATCAAAATATGTTTCATCAATTCCTACTTCAGTTAATGTAGAAGGTAAATCCATTTCTTTTAAATATTTTGACAAAGCATCAATAGCTTTATTAGCAATATCCATTTCATCTAATGTAGAATCAATACCTAATACATTGATACCAAATTCAGCATATTTATAGGCATTTTCTTTTCTTAACATGTGTCTTAACCAATGTGGCACTAAAATTGCTAATCCTACACCATGAGTTATATCGTAGTATGCACTTAATTCATGTTCCATAGAATGAACTGACCATCCAACAGGTGCACCCTTTGTACATAAACCATTAATAGCCCAACTTGCTGACCATAATAAATTTGCTCTAGCTTCATAATTTTTTGGTTCTTTATATGCAATATGACCATATTTGAAACAAGTTTTTAAAACAGCTTCACAAAACTTACTTTGTAAAAAAGCTCCAGGATTATTGTTAAAGTAAACTTCCAATACATGACTGATAATATCTGCTGTTCCTGCTGCCGTTTGATATTTACTTACAGAGAAGGTATACTCTGGATCTAAAATAGAAACTTTAGGCCTTAAATTAGGTCCAGTTAAACCTGCTTTTTCATTAGTTTCCCATTTAGTTATGATTGCACTTGTATCCATTTCTGAACCAGTAGCAGCCAGAGTAACAATTGTAATTATTGGCAATACTTTACCGATTTTAGATTTTCCACTAACAAAATCCCATATAGTACCATCATAATTAGCTCCAGCAGCAATTGCTTTAGCACAATCCATGGTGCTTCCACCACCTATAGCCAAAACAACCTCCACATTATGCTCTTTACATAATTTCGCTCCTCTATCAGCTGTTTCTACTCTTGGATTTGGTTCAACTCCTGATAATTCAATAAATTCAATTCCGTTTTCATTCATTAATTTTACAGCTTCATCATAAATGCCAAGTTTCTTGATACTTCCTCCACCATAAACTAACAAAACCTTGTTGCCATATTCTTTTATACTATCTGGCAAATTGCTAATAGCACCCCTACCAAAATGGATTTTTGTTGGAATATGATACATAAAATTTTTCATAAATATTTTCTCCTTTTCTATATAACAGCTTGTTTAAACTCTTTAATTGTTTTAATTAAATCTGAAGGTGAATCATAATGTTTAATAAGACTACTTCCTAAAAAGAAACCTTGTGCTTTTGATTTTTTTAAAAATTTAACATCATCAGTAGTTCTAATACCCACTCCACAATAAATCGGGCTATCAATACCAATTTCTCTTAGTTTGTTAATACATTTTGATAACGTTGAATCGTCCAAACCAGCTTTCTTATCTTCTTCATTTAACATTGCTTGCATATAGATAAAACTTTTTGTTTCCAAAGCTTCCTTTATCATTGCATCTTCCATAGCAAATGATACCCAAGGTGCAATGTTAATTCCATATTTTAATAATTTTTCTTTGTCACAATAATCCGTTATATTTGCTGAAATAATTGTATCTATTTCTAGCTTTTTACAAAATACTCCGAATTCTTCAATACCTATTTCATGCAATGTCTCTTTGTATATTAAAGGACAAACAATTTTATCTGGATGTTTTTCTTTAAAAACTTTTATTAATTCAAGATATTTATCTAAGTTATTGCATTTTTTTCTGGCTTCAAGCATTTTTTCTGCTATATATGACGGATCTATGTATGGATTAATAGGAGGAATTGACCATTCGATGATATCACAACCACCTTCAACATATAAATCTGCAATTTCCAATGTTTTATCAATTGTTGGATAACCTGCAGGCAAATAACAAATTACTTTCATGCT
Source organism: Erysipelotrichia bacterium (assembly GCA_012800355.1). Lineage (GTDB taxonomy): Bacteria > Bacillota_I > Bacilli_A > Erysipelotrichales > Erysipelotrichaceae > UBA1783. The sequence goes on from JAAZJL010000099.1 coordinate 14,770, forward strand.
TTGCACTCCTTCCTTATAAGACTTTTAATTCACAAAATTTTTCTAACAGTACCGACAAAAGTTTTAGTTAAATTGTAATCTACAAGATTAGTTATATCATTATCATTTTTTAGAGTCGAACCAATAATAGTACCATTTGCAATTTCCAACTGTTTTACACAACTTTTCTTTTTTCAAGAATTGCTACTAAAACATTAAAAGCAATATATAGTGAATAAACACCTGCAGCAATAGAGCCAATAACTAAAGCAAAATCATTAAATGAACTAAAAACAAAGATTTTATCAAAAGGTCCTACTGTTTCCACCAAATTTATTATAAGAAGTATCGGAAATAAAACTGTTATTACTAATAATACTATGCGATTACCATCTGTGGTATTTAAGTATTTTTCTTTAATATTATTTTGATTAGGTATGTCAACATTATCGACACAAGCTAAACCTTTCAAGTATATTCTGTTTAACCAGATATTTAGCCCTATTAATATAATTATTCCAAATATAATACCAGCAACCCAATCTACGAAAAAGCCCAAGAGCAAAAAAATTATTAGTGGTAAAAGATATCTAATCTGGTGAAAAATCAACAGTTTACGATTGGAATCATCTACTAAATATACACACCTATTTTTCTTATCAGCAATAAAGATTTGATTATACTCATCTTTATATAAGCCATCGCCATCATATTTTAAGTTTCCTACTTTTATTTTCATATTATTATTCACTTCCTTTAAATGTATTTTATCATAAAAGCTATTGTAAAAAATAACATTGATTGTCATATAATACAACAATAATGATTATCTTAACTTTAAACTTACGAATATAAATCAATGTTTGATATTTATTGATTAAAATAATATAATAAATTAGGTGATTTTATGAATAAATTCTATGTACCAGTTGCAGCTTCAACAGCTTGCATACTAGCGCAACTTTTAAAACCAGTAGGTCATTTCTTGATTCATGGAGATTGGAATCCAAAACTTGTTTATTCAAGTGGCGATATGCCTTCAAGTCATTCAGCTTTAGTATCAGCTTTAACTTTAGCAATTGGGCTAACTGATGGTTTTGACACCAATACTTTCTATATTTCCTTATGTTTTTCAGTTATCATCTGTTATGATGCTGCAAATGTTAGATTTTATGCTGGGAAAAATATTACAGTAACTCAAAAACTTATCGATGATTTAAAAGATTTATTTGGTTCCAATATCGTTTTAAACGATAAGATCTATATGGATAAAATGAAAGGTGTTTTAGGACACACTTATTTTGAAGTTATTGGCGGTGTATTATTAGGTTTATTTATAGCATTCATTTTTTATATTTGGTTTGGAGGTATAATCTAGTGAGTACAGTAGATAAAATTAAAGACGTTATTGAGCAAATTAGACCATTTGTCTTATCTCATGGTGGAGACTTCGAATTTGTCGATTATGTTGATGGTGTTGTTTCTGTTCGCATGCTTGGTTCTTGTGCTAATTGTCCAATGAGAAAATTAACTTTTAATAACGAAATTAAAAGCAGATTAATGGAAGAAGTTCAAGAAGTTAAAGATGTTGTATTAGTATAAAGTTAATCTAGTTCTATCCATAAAATAGCAACTAGATTTAAGGGAGAATTTAGTTCTCTCTTTTTTAAAATGGTGACTTTTATTAAGGACTGGAAAGATTGACTATCTAATAAAAATGTCTTATATTTTAACCATTGCAGTTTCAAGTTATAAAGGAGTAATATGTTTGGTTATTTAATCGCTAATATCGATATTTTAAGTAAAGAAGAAAAAAAACAATATAGAAGTTTTTATTGTGGTCTTTGTAATAGACTAAAAGAAAAATATGGCTTTATTGGTGCTTCTACCCTAACATATGACTTAACCTTTGTAGCTATGTTATTGACTGATGTATATAAACAAGTTAATGAATTAGTTGAAGAAAGATGTATTGTTCATCCTATTAAAAAACATCTAGCAGTTTTTAATGAATATACTGAATATGCTGCTAGCATGAATATCTATTTAAGTTACTATAAACATCTTGATGATGTTAATGATGATAATTCTTTAAGAGCCAAAATAAAAGCTAATAAACTACAAATATTTTTAGCAGAGATTGAAGAAAAATATCCAATTCAAACTACAGTAATAAAGGAAAATTTAAATTATATCAACAACATTGAAAAGGAAAATATTTTAAATCCTGATTTAGGAAGCAATGCCTTTGGTAACATTATGGCTTGTCTGTTAGATAAAGAAAACAATAATGAAAACTTAAAAGGTTGTGGTTATCATTTAGGAAGATTTATCTATATTGTTGATGCAGTTATAGATTTTAAAAAAGATTTGAAAAAAGAAGTCTATAACCCACTTGTAGCACTTGAAAACTACGACCATTATGAAATATTGTTATCTATAATGGATGATTGTGATAACTATTACAGTAAATTACAGTTGAATGAAAACAAAAGCATCCTAAATAACATCATCTATTCAGGAATCTGGTCTCAATATCAATTACATAGAAAAAAACAAGAAAAAGGAGCACGAAGATGAAAGATCCATATCAAGTTTTAGGTGTTAGTAGAAATGCTAGTGATGATGAAATTAATAAGGCTTATCGAGCTTTAGCAAAAAAATATCACCCTGATTTAAACCCCAATGATCCACATGCAGCGGAAAAGATTAAAGAAATAAATGTTGCTTACGATGCCATTAAAAGTGGTAAAACCTATCAATACCAACAACAATCATATTCTAATTATCATAATCGTGGCTATCAACAGTACGGACCTTTTACTTTCTATGATTTTTCTGATTTTTTTAATCGTCAACAAAATAAAACTTATGATGATTATGATATTGCAGAAAACTTTATTAGAAATGGCGCTTATCAGCAAGCTCTTAATGTTTTAAAAGATATTTCTGTCAAAAATGCCAGATGGTATTATTTAAGTGCTGTTGCTCAATATAATGTTGGCAATAAAATAACTGCAACTGAACACATTGAAAAAGCTTGTCAATTTGAACCTAATAATATGACTTATCAACAAACTAGAGAAGCAATTAAATCTAATAGAAGTGGTTATAGAAGTTCATATTCAAGATATTCACAACCATATTCAAGCAATAGGTTTTGTATGTCATATATATTAATGCAATTATTCTGCGTTTTCTGTGGTGGAGGACGATTCTGTTACTTTTTACCATGTTTCTTTTGTTAAAGGAGGAATTTAAATGGATAACTTAAAATATTACTGGCATAAACTTAAATACAATCTTTCTAGTTTTATGCATAGATTATTAGCTGGAAGGTATGGTATTGACCATTTTTATCGCTTTTTAACTACTGTCGTTTACATTTTATTAATAATTCAAATATTTTTAAAACCAAAATTTCTTTATTTACTTACCACGATTCTTTTATTCTATAACATGTATCGAGTTTTTTCTAAAAACCATCAAGTTAGACATAAAGAAAACCAACTTTATTTGAAATATCAAAGAAAGTTTTTAAGTTGGTTTAACTTACAAAAAAGAAAATTCAACGAAAGAAAAGAATATCGTTTTAAGGTTTGTCCCAATTGTAAACAAAATTTAAGACTTAAAAATGTTAAAGGCAGTCATACTGTTAGTTGCCCAAAATGTAAAAAAGATTTTAATGTTAAAATTTAAATTATAGAAGAGAAAACTATTCTCTTCTTTTTTTCTACATAAATGATATATTTCATATATAATTTAAGTATGAATTATCCACTTAATGAAAAAGTAACTTATATAATCAAAACATTAAATAATCATGGTTTTGAAGCAAATATTGTTGGCGGATGTGTTAGAGACATTCTTTTAAGTCGTGAACCAAGTGATTATGATATCAATACAAATGCAACACCTGAACAGGTACTAGAAGTCTTCAAAGATCATAAAACTTTTAAAACAGGTTTAAAACATGGTACTGTTTTCTTAGTGCTGGATAATGAGAGTTTTGAAATAACCACCTATCGTATAGATGGAAACTATATTGATTACCGTAGGCCAGAAACTGTCAAGTTTTCCTTGAATTTAAAAGATGATTTAAATCGAAGAGACTTTACAATCAACGCTTTAGCTTACAACAATAAAGATGGACTACTTGATTTCAACAATGGACAAGAAGATTTAAAGAATCAACTAATAAGGTGTATTGGTAATCCTTATAACCGTTTTGAAGAAGATGCTTTAAGAATATTAAGAGCGATTAGATTTGCTAGTGCTTTGGGATTTGAAATTGAAAAAGAAACACAAAAGGCAATATTTAGTAAAAAGCATTTACTTTCAAACATATCTATTGAAAGGATATATATTGAGTTATTAAAGACACTAATGGGTGAATATGTTTCAAATGTACTACCCTTATATAAAGAAATTTTAGAAATTTTTATTCCTGAATTTAAATATGTTGCTAAGTACAAATTTATAGAAAACTTAAACTATCTCTCCAAAGAAAAAAAAGATACATCAATTATCTTAGCAATTTTTCTTCAGCCAGTTGAAGAACATACAGATGTTTTAAAAAGGTTAAAAGTTGATAATAGAACCTATCGAGAAGTATCTTTTTTAATTGAACACTACTATTATCTAATAGAAGCAAATAACGTTGATATGCGCTTTAGCTTAAATAAAATGGGAAAGGAAATGTTCATTAAACTTTTAAAATTACAATTCTATAATGAACACATAGATCAGTCGTATTATAAGTTATGTCTTTCAACACTAGACTATATAAAAGAAAATAAACTTCCTTATCGACTAAAAGATTTGGCTATTAATGGTAATGATATAAAAAATTTCGGTTTTAAAGACCAAGAAATATCTCAACAATTAAATAAAGTTTTATCTTTAGTAATTAAAAATAAGATAATAAATACCAAAAAAGAAATCTATAATTATTTAACTAAAATCATATTAAAGTCTAATTAAAAAGAGCCTTGAGGCTCTTTTTAATCAAATAAACTTATATTTTCATATGAAGCAGTGTTTTCAACTGGTTTAGCAGCTTTTTCTATTTCATCTAAAGCAACTTTAGCTTCATTTAATGTTTTATTCACTTTTTTTGCATCAAACAATGTTCTATCTTCAATTGGCTTTTCATCAATGTAAGTCGTAGGTTTTTCTTCAACTTTTATTTTGGTATATAAAGGTTTTGGTGCTTCTACTTCTTCATCTATCAGAGAACTAGTTTCAACTTTTTGGGTTTGAATAGAATCTGAAATAAAGTCGCTTGTTTTCATATTAGCAATTTTCTCATCAACTTCATCAACTGTATCTTCAATAATTCTATCTCTACCAAAGATTGGTGAAAAAACTGTTCCAATAACGCTTCTTTTTGGCTTTTCACTATCGTATTCAAGATTATTGATTGATATAGCATAACTATCTTTGTCACTACCAAAAATAGGTGAAATAACTCTTTGAGGAACGTAGGATGATTTAGTTTTTTCGTTATTTTCAACTTTTCTTTCTAATTCAGTACTTTTCATATTATTTAAATCAACAAACATCGAGTGTTTTTTCAATTCCACTTCCTCTTTTTTGATTTCTTCTTGTTTTGCTGCACCTTTTTCAACTAGATTTTCATTTACACTTGGATTAGTTAAAAATTCTTCTAATAAATCATCATCAAAACTACCTTCAATTTCAGTATAATTACTAGCAATCGCATCAATTCTTGAAGAATAATTTTTTTCTAAACTGCTTTCAATAATTTTCTCGTTTCCATGCTCATCAACTTCAACTTCGTCAATTAAGAACTCACGAACTCTCTTTTTTAATTTTTCAAAAAATCCTGCCATAGCTACTCACCTTCTTCTAAATTGTTTTGGTTTGAATCAGATTGTTCATCTATTATTTCTTCATCTGGTTCTATTGAACCTTGCTCATTTAAATCTATTATAATAAATGTCCCATCATCTTTCCAGTCATCAATATAATCAATGAAATAACCAGTTTCTGGAACAACACTTTCAAACAATGTGATTATACTTGTAGTATACGATACTAATGTGTCTGAAGCATAATCTAAAATCAATTTTTCTTTTTCTACTTTACAGCTTCTAAGCAATATCAACATATCATGGATAGTATTTGAACATCCACCTTTATTAGCTAATGAAATAAAAATAAACTCAGAAGTTTGAATCAAAATAAAATAACCATCTTTAGTTTCTGAAACTGATATATCAAACAAAATTGTTTCACCAGCACTATTTAGAAATCTTCCACTTCTAGTATAAGAAGGATTATTTACAGAACCGATATCTCGTAAAGAATCTACTTCTCTGACAATTATTGCATCATTAACTATAGCTGTAACATCTAATGATAGTGAAGAGATATTACCATCAATATTAAACTTGTTAGAAATTTCATCACCATCAACTTTACCAATACCTTTTGGTAAATAGTATGAATAATAGGTTTTAGTACAGTTATTATAAGTGTGATCATCTATTTTTTCATCAATAGCATTATTCACTGCTCTATTTAATTCATTATAAAAAGTGTCTTCATCAGTAACACATCCTGATAAAACAATTAAAACTAATAATATGGTAAAAATCTTTTTAATCATTTATTTCTCCAGTTGGCACTTGAAATATTGCCCGATAAATTGGTTGATCTAACTGCATGAAGTTATTTTCATATTCAGTTATTACATCTTCATCATGAGTTTCTCTTCTAAAGTCAACACTTACTTCTTTTAAAAACCATTTATTTTCACTAAAAGTAACTAGTGAATATTCAAAAAGTTTTGCATTGTCTGTTTTCATGATAATGCATCCATCTTTTTTTAACACTTTTTGATACTTATTTAAAAATGTATCATATGTTAATCTTCTTTTTGTATGAGCTTTTTTTGGCCACGGGTCTGAAAAGTTTAAATGAATTCTATCTACTTCATTGTCTTCAAACCATAAATCAATTTTATCAACATCACCAACAATAAACTTCATGTTTTCTTTTGTATGATTAATACTCTTTTTTAGGGCTATTGCTGATGCATCAATATTTTTTTCAACGGCAATCCATAATTCTTCAGGATTTTTATTGCCCATGCCAATCCAATAGTCGCCTTTTCCAGCTCCTACTTCAACAACAATTATATCATATCCAAACGAGCTCCAATCACCTTTTAAAGTTGCAGGATCACTAATAACACAATCTGTTCTTTGTTGGATCATATCTTTAGCCCATGGTTTTTTTCTCATTCTCATCAAATATCACCTTGACTATTGTACCACATTTTTTCTTAATAGCTATTTTTGATAGTTTATAAATATTTGTCACTAATAATGATAATATTTATAACTATATTTTAAGAGAAAATCAATGTTAATTCAACAATTACAGTAAAGGACTGAATTTTCAGTCCTTTTAAATCTTATTCTTCAGTTTTTTTAGTTGTTTTTTTAGATCTGTTAACTGTTCTTCTTCCAGTAAATAACTTGTTTTTTGAATAATCTCTAATTGGTTCTTGATAATTTTCAGGTTTTTCTAGCAAGTCTTTAATAGAACCACTAACTTTACCGTTTTCATCAACTGCTTTAACAACCATTTTAACCTTATCGCCCATTTTATATAGACTTGATGGTTTGTCTACCCTTTCCCATCTTAAATCTGACACATGAACTAAAGCATCTGTTCCAGGGAATAGTTCAACAAAGATACCATAAGATTCTATTCTGTTGATAACTGCTTCTTCGTAAATCTCGCCTACTTTTGCCACTCTTGTGATTTCTTCAATCATTTTGACAGCAATATCAATATTTTCCTGATCAGCATGATAAATTAAGACTCTACCTTCATCAGAAATATCAATCTTTGTGCCATTGCTAGCTTCAATAATTTGATTGATAGTTTTTCCACCAGTACCAATTACATCTCTAATCTTGTCTGCTGGAATTTCTAACCTTGCAATCTTTAAAGCATATTTAGAAACATGTTCTCTTGGTTTAGAAATAGTTTTGTCCATTACATCTAAAATTTGTAATCTAGCTTCTTTTGCCTGTTCCATTGCTTCAGCTAAAACGTTTTTCCCTAAACCTTGAACTTTGATATCCATTTGTAATGCTGTAATTCCTTCTCTAGTGCCAGCAACTTTAAAGTCCATATCACCAAAGTGGTCTTCCATACCTTGAATATCTGTTAAAATTGTATAGTTTTTACCATCTTCAACTAAACCCATAGCAATTCCAGCTACTGGAGCTTTAATTGGAACACCAGCTGCCATTAATGATAGTGAACCAGCACAAATGGATGCTTGTGAAGAAGAACCATTTGATTCTAATACTTCAGCAACTGTTCTAATGGCATATGGAAATTCTTCCTCAGAAGGTAAAACATGTTTTAATGCTCTTTCTCCTAGTGCACCATGACCAATTTCTCTTCTTCCAGGATTACCCATTCTTCCTACTTCGCCTACAGAATAAGGTGGGAAATTATAATGGTGCATAAAGCGTTTTTCTTCAACTTCAGTTAAATCATCAATAATTTGATTGTCACCCAATGCTCCTAAAGTTGTAGCTGATAAAACTTGAGTTTGTCCTCTAGTAAATAAACCTGAACCATGTACTCTTGGTAAAATATCAATTTGAGCATCTAATGGTCTAATTTCATTTACTCTTCTACCATCAGGTCTAATTTTTTCTTCAATGATCAATCTTCTAACTTCATCAGAAACAATTGTCGTACAAACTTCATTTACCATTTTTAAAGTTTTGGCTTTTACTGATTCAGATTCATATTCTTTATTGTTAAAGAACTCAACAGTTTCATTTGTTAAATCATCAATTGTTTGATAACATTCTAGTTTATCCTTAATTGAAACAGCCACTTTTAATCTATCATATACATAGTCGTATACTTCTTTTTTCAAATCAGCTGGAACTTCATATAATTCAACTTCCACTTTTGGTTTTCCAACTTTAGCAACAATTTCTTCTTGAAACTCACATAGTTTGGCAATATGCATTTGTCCAAATTCTAAAGCATCAACCATCAGTTGTTCACTTACTTCTTTGGCACCAGCTTCAACCATCATGATGGCATCTTTTTTACCGGCCATTGTCAAAGATAATGCACTTTTTTCAGTTTCTTCAACAGTTGGATTAATGACAAATTCTCCATCAATATATCCAACAACAACACCAGCTATTGGTCCTTCAAAGGGAATATCAGAAATTGACAAAGCCAAAGATGCTCCTAACATAGCTGCCATTTCTGGTGAATAATCATAATCACAACTCATTGCAGTATTAACTACTTGAACTTCATTTCTAAAACCTTCAGCGAATAGTGGTCTAATTGGCCTATCAATTAAACGTGCTGTTAACGTAGCATGTTCGCTAGGTCTACCTTCTCTTCTTAAAAATCCTCCAGGAATCTTTCCAACAGAATACAATTTTTCCTCAAAACTTACCGTTAACGGGAAGAAATCTGCATCTTTTACGACATCAGATGCGCATGCTGTAGATAATATAACTGTTTCTCCGTATCTAACTAATACTGCACCACGTGCCTGTTTGGCTAATTCCCCTGTTTCAACAGCTATCTCTTTACCGTTGAAATCCATACTAAATACTTCTTTAGCCATTAATTTTTTACCTCTCTTTAATTCGACTACATAATTTTAACATAAATAGAATATTTTTTTAATAGATAATAGTTTATAATTAATTAATAGAAGGTAGATAGTATGAAAAAAAGCAAAACTCTTTCACTTTATATAATTTTGATGATAATTATATTTATTATAACTTTTTCTGTTTCTATACCTATCTTATTTAGACCGTTCTATTACTTTCACATTAAAAGCTTAGACTTAGTAAATATTACAGGACTTGACTATCAAACTATTAAAACAGCCTACGATGAAATGATGAACTTTTGTCTTGGTTTAACAAACTCTTTTTCAACTGGAATATTAAAGTACTCTGATGAAGGTATGGCTCACTTTATCGATGTAAAAAATTTATTTATTTTAGACTTAGCACTTTTACTGTTCTCAACATTAAATCTCATATTTGTTCCTAAAATATTTAAAAAAAGAGCTATTATACCTTATAAATTCAATGGTAATGGTAATAGTTATTATGCTGCCACAATTCTGTTGACAGTATTTATTGGTATCATTTTATTTACCTTGCCAGATTTTAGTAGGACTTTCACTATTTTTCATCAAATATTTTTTCCTGGTAAAACCAATTGGTTATTTGATTCTAGATATGATGAAATAATTATAATATTACCCGAAACATTTTTTATGAATTGTGCAATTCTAATAGTTTCAATTTTAATTTTCATCTGTTTATTTTTAATCATCAAAAATAAAAAAAACGTTTTCAATAGTAATTAATTTCTTAAAAAAGCTTATTTTAATTCAATAAGTTTTTTTATAAGTAAGTAAAAATTATATCCTAAAAGAAGCTTACCATTTTCTTTTTTGCTAACTTAGCATATAATTAAGACATAAAAGAAAATATACTTTAAAAATTATTACACCTTTATAGAGATTAGGAGATTAAATGGAAAACATAAGTATCAAAAATATAAAAATGAATCAAACTGCTCAAGATTGGCAGCAAGCACTTACAATTACCTGTAATGTTTTAGTCGAAAGTGGTTCAATAACTAATGAATACACTAAGGCCTGTATTGATAGTGTTTTAGAATATGGACCTTACATTGTTTTGAGTCCTGGTTTTGCTTTAGCACATTCTAGACCTAGTGAAGCAGTAATTAAAAGTGATATGTCATTAGTAGTTTTTGACAATGATATACTATTTGGTAGTGATAATGACCCTGTCAGAGTCATTATTTGCCTTGCTTGTACTGATAATATTCAACATGTTGAACGCTTATCAAAAATTGGTGAGAAAATGTTTGAAGATGAACATTTAATTGAAAAAATCATTCAATGCAAAACATTGGAAGATATATCTATTTTAATTAATGGATAAAAAAGAAGGGAGGATAGTATGAAACAAAGAATTCAAGCCGTTTGTGGTTTTGGAGTAGGATCTTCAATGATGCTGAAAATGAATATTGAGAAGATTGCCAAAGAACATGGATATGAAGTAGATGTTTTTTGTGGTGATATTACCACATGTACTGCAAATGAATGCAATGTAATTTTTACTTCAAAAGAATTAGGAGCTAGAATTACTGAGCGTGCCAAAGTTCCGGTGATTATCTTAAACAATTTCATGAACAAAAAAGAAGTTGAAGAAAAAGTTTTAGCTTATTTACAAGAACAGTAAAAAAATAGAAAGGATATTATTTATGGCTATTTTTAATTTTATTATTAATGAAATATTTGGACAAGGTGCTATTTTCTTAGCACTAGTTGCTGCTATTGGTTTAATTATTCAAAAGAAAGACTGGGCTGAAGTAATTCGTGGTACTGCCATGACAGCTATCGGTTTCTTCGTATTAAATGCTGGTACTGGAATTATTGCTGGTGAATCTATCAGTGGTATTGCTACTGCATTTAATGTATTGATGCCAGAAGCTGCTGCTCCTCCAGCAACAGTCGATATTGGGGGAACATACGGAACTCAAATTGGTATCGTTATGCTTGTTTCTTTTGCAATTAACTTATTATTTGCAAGGTTTACAAAGTGGAAATCAGTTTTCTTAACAGCTCACATGTTATATTGGTTCCCATTTGTCTTTATTGCTGCTGGCGTTGATGCTGGTTTAACTGGAGGCAAACTAATTGGTTTAGCTACATTATTTACAGCTGTATATATGATTGTTTCTCCAAACTTGATGAAACCTTTAGTTAAGGAAGTTACTGGTGATGATTCATTTACTATTGGACATCCAACTACAGCTTTATCATTAATTGCTGGTTACTTAGCTAAATTTGTTGGTGATAAATCTAAATCAACTGAAGAATTAGATATTCCAGCAAGTTTAGGATTCTTAAGAGAAGTATCTATCACTGGCACAATTGTTATGGCACTAACTTACATTGTTATGGCTATCATATTAAAAGTTAATGGTTTTAATCCAGGTGAAGTTTGGGGTTTTGCTGGTGGTTCAACTGGTATTTTCACTTATATCTTTACACACGCAATCAAATTTGGTGTTGGTGTAACTATCATGATGCAAGGTGTTCGTATGTTAATTGCTGAAATCGTTCCTGCATTTAAAGGTATTGCTGAAAAAGTTGTTCCTGGAGCTATTCCAGCACTTGACTGTCCAATTATCTTTGGATATGCACCTAATGCATTAATTATCGGCTTTATTACAGCGATGATTACTTCAACAATTACAATTTTATTAACTGCTGGAATGTTCCCAACAGTTGTAATTCCATTAACATTTACTTGTTTCTTTGAAATCGGTACCGCTGCAATTATTGCTAACGCTACTGGTGGAGTCAGAGGATGTATTATCGGTTCTGCTGTTGCAGGTATCGTAATGGTATTCTTAGTAGGTTTTGGCGCTCACTTCTTTAACAATACAATCCAACCTTGGATGTTAGTATATGGTGGCCAAGACTTCTCATTATGGGGAATTGTAATGGGATTAATTGCAAGATTAATTTCTTAGTTCAATATTTTAATTAATCAATATTTGTTTGAAGTATTATTTATATTTGATTCTAGTAAAACTATATCGTTAATACTACCCTTCCAAAACAAATATAAAATAATACAGTATTATAAAAACAATTATTGAAAAATAAGGACTAATCTACTATTGTAGTTAGTCCTTTTTTATAATAATGAAACTAAGATAGTTTGTATTTTAAGGTTTTAATTAAACTTTTTAAATATTTAAATTTGATATCAATAACTTCTTTTATTTATGCTTTAAAACTCGACAAATAATAGCTTTATTTGTTAATTTGTACTCATTTATTGAAGGTTGTTGATAAACATTGAAACATTCATTTTCGTTTTCAACCACAAATGATAAACTTCCTGTAGTGAAATATGGTTTATTAGCTAAACTATTTACATAAAAATAAAAAATTCCAATAAGAGTTTCATCTTTTTTATTAATTATCCATTAATTCTTACTGCATAATCATATAAATTTGGTTTACTAATTATCATTTCATGACCAGACCTAAAATTATAAGTTATATACCAAGTTTCAGTATCATTTCCATTTAAAACTGTAAATTCATATTGATTATATTCTTTATATTTTATTGATTTTACTTCAAAAGTATTAGAGAAATTGTATTGTTTATTTTTTAAATAAATATAATATTTACCATTTTTTGTATAAAAAGTATAATTCATATTTTCACTTCCAGAAAATATACAATCACTTGCTGATTCAAAAAATTCTGCAATTGTTGCTCCTTTATCTGGATAGTACCAATGGAAATTATCATCGTGATCTATAAATCTAATTCTTTCATGGACTGGATCATAAATTAGATAATGTGTTGTAGTATATGCATCATTAGCAGGATTAATACCTTCCTCATTGGCAGGATAATCGATAGTTATTTCATATAGATTCTTACCTAAATATTTCATTTTTGTAATAGGGGCAAAAAACCAGTAACTGGTTCCTATTAAACCGTGAGAAAATCTATTGTCATCAATTCTAATAAACCATTCAGTTAATCCTGTTTCTTGAAGCCATACATGTTTACCAATAGCACTTACAAGTTCGCTAAAAGTCAAGCCAACATCAGCATGCAAATCGTAATAATCCAAATTATTGTTAAAATACATGCCTACTTCAATTTTATCTTTACTCTCCTTATTAAATTTAATAAAGAATGTACCATTATTGAATCTTGTTTCATATGTATTTATATATTCCAATTTGTAGACATCATCACCTTCATAATTAAAACTATCTAAACCAGTAAAATAATAGTTAATTGACTCTTTTTCAAGCACATTAAAGTTATCGATAGTAATATTATGTTCATCATCAAAAACAACAACATAGTCCTCTAGTCCAT
>JAAZJL010000019.1 GCA_012800355.1 Erysipelotrichia bacterium
CCATTAGCATTAACATTTGGCTGTTACTATTTAATTAAAGTTAAGAAATTATCACCATTAAATGTTATCTTAATTTTATTTGTAGTTGCATTTGTATTAGGTGCATTAGGTTGGATGGTATAATCTAACTTAAGGATTAAAAATGAAAGAGCATAGAAATATGCTCTTTTTTGTTACTGGGTAATTAAAATTTAATAAAATTAAAAGCTTTTATTTGTTATTTAGATATTGATTAATTATCTCAATTGCAGGATGATAAACATATTTTTTCTCTCCTGAATAAAGTATTACTTCTCCTTTAGAAAATGGTAAGAAAGATTTTTTGCGAATTGATTTAATATTTTTATATTGAACTGCTTTTCCTTCAATGATACATCTAGAGTCATTATGATACAACCTCATAGAATGATATGCGTATCTTGTTAAACTCAATCCTGAGATAAAAAGAGCAATAGATATTGAAATTAAAATCGTGTTACTTTCTTTAAATCCAATATAAATACAAAAAGCAGTAAAGATTAATAGTGCAATCAGCCAATGAAAAATCTTATTAAAAAAACTTGTACACTGGTATTGTTCAATGTTTAATTCTTCTAATGCTTTCTTTTCTTTTCTTATTCGTGATTCATCATAGTAGACAAATCCGACTGCCATAAATATACCTACAAATATTTCCATAAAACTCACTTCCCAATGTTAATTATACCTTATATATGTTAAAATATAAACAGAAAAGGTGACTAATATGGAAAAGAAGATTGAATATGTAGATATAGCAGAATTAAAGCCAGAAGGTAAATTAATTAAAGCCATAGGGTTTAAATCTAAACTATCAGAAACTATAGCTCTAATGGTAGGGATAGCTTTATGTGCTACTTTAAATATTTATGCGATTATTTTAGGTTTGTTTTTTATTGTATTAAGCGTTGTTGTTATGGTGCTTGTTAAAGATTATAAAACAATAGATATTTATGAAAAAGGAGTTATTATCTATAATTCTAATGATGTTACTAAAGCTGCTTATATTCCTTATAAGGATTTACAAGAATGGGGAGGCAAGTATTCAGAATATGGAAGTTCTGAAGCAATAATGTTCAAATTAAAAGATGGAGAAACAATTTATAAGAATACTTTTTTGGCTAATCGTGCTTATATTTATTTAAATAGATTGCTTAGTGAAAAAGAAAGCAAAGCAATAGCAGCAGAAAAAAGAAAAAACCAACCTCTTACGCATCCAATAATTGAAAAACTAAAAAAGAAACTAATGAAGAAAGATTAAAAAAACCACTTTGAAGTGGTTTTTGTTTTAGATTGTTTTAATGATTTCTATTAGTTTTTCTTTTGTTTGAACTGTTAGTGTATCAGTGAACATTTCATATGTTAAATAAGGGAAGTCAATAGGTAACACATATGGACCATATCCATTTGAATAAGATACTAACATTGTTTTAGAAAGATCTAACGGACTCATATAAGCTGAGAATATTTCATTAGGGAAGAAAACGATTTTAACTGCCCCTAAATTCCAGCTAGACAAGTTAGCTTTTTTGATAATCTTTTTTGTCTGTTCTAGTTTTTGTCTCATGATTTGACCATGTTTAATGGTTTCAAGTTCTCTTGTAGTTAAATTAGCACGTATATTAGTTAAGTCAATAGGATTGAACTGGTGGTCTAAATCTACTTCAACTTCATTATACTCAAGTTTTAAAGGATGCTTTGGTAAATTCCTAGCAGCTAAAACTTTTACTTCATTAAACAGTCTTTCTGCCAACTCGACCATATGTTCATAAGCTTGACCATTTCTAACAAATCTAGAAGAAATGTCTCCTGAAGCTCCCATTATAAAACTGTTATCGCAATTCTTATCTTCTTGTTCCATAAGTTTTAAAACATAACCTGGATATTCAGCTGAGAAAAATGGAACATCAGCATGTAAAATAGTAGGATGACAATTGTTGATGACAATTCTTAAAAATGGAACATTTTCATTTTTATAGAAAGTAATTAGACTCAAATATTCTAAATTTGATTCATAACCTGAGATTCTAGATTTACCAACAGCATTTGTGTGCATGTTTGTATAAGTACATAGTACTTTGCCAACATCTTGATATTGCATACTAACAATACCTTCGACTAATATTTCCATTAAATAATCGGTGTATTTTTTATTTTCAACACTATTAGCATAATGGGTATGAGTAGCAGAAGTAATCAGATTGATGTTTTTATTGTTTAGTTTTTCTCTAACGGTGTTTTGAAGTTGTAAACGAAACTCTCTATCAATAGCCAAAACATCGACAGAAATATGGATTAACCAGTTTTTGTCATCTTTAAAACCAATAACTCTAGCAAAAAGATGATCTTTATAATCGGATAATTCTCTTGTTTGAGATAAGTGACCGCATTGGGTAGTTGGAAATGGTGACTCAATATTAATTTTTTTAAAACTATAGTACATATTATTTTCCTTTCAAATTTATAAATAAATTATATCACAATTTAATTGGTATCTTAATAAGTAGAGTATGTATTTAGATTGCATTTAAGATTGTTTAAAATAAATAAGACAGTCCCTAAAACTGTTAAGAAAACATAAATTGATAGATTCTTATTAGATGTAAATAAAAAGAGTGTATTAACACTCTAGATGAAAAATCTTTTATTCAGGTAATTTTTTAAGGGTTTTATTATTCCTGCTACAATCAAGAATAGTCCAAAGATTGTGCAACAGCTTACAACATATAGTGACCAAACAAACATTTTAGAATTGAAAGTTAAGTGTTGGAAAAACTCAATTAGCATACTTGACAAACCAATAATTATAATTATTCCTCCAGCGACAAAGTAGCCACCTTTACTGACATATTTGATTAGGATAATTGCTAGTACAGCATTAAAACAAATGATAATAGTTAAAGGTAAAGCAAAAGATAAAAACCAGTTTCCACCTGTTTTAAGGTTTACATATAAAAGAAATAGAGCGATGGCGATATGATTTATAATAGTTGAAATTATTGGATTATATTTTTTAAACCATAAAGGTAAGATGAAAAAACAATAGAGTAGTCCAATAGATAAAATAGCATACCCACCCCATCTAATCTCTTCGTATAACTGGTAACACAAGATTAAAATTATTGAAGTAGCAAGTAGCGAAAGCATCGTTAATATTGAAGCAAGTGATCGATTATCGTGATATTTATTTGGCATAGTTTCAGGATACTTTTTTTCTTTATTAACAGCTATATGTTCTTGGTTGTAGTAAACTTTTGTATGACATAAAGGACAAACATTTAAGTCATCACTTAATTTAACTCCGCATTTGACACAATACATTTTTAATTACCCCCTAATTACTTTCAATGGTTACAGGTAAACCCAATTCTACAAGTTTAGAAAAGAAGATTCTTTCCAACTCTGATTCAACAATATTACGATTAATATTGATATAAGTATGATTCTTATAAGAAGAAACTGAACAATTGTTAATGTTATTTTTTTGTGGAGAAATGATAAATTCAATTCGCTCAACAAAAGGGTCCATTTCTTCTGGCAGTTTAATTACTCCAAGATTGGAAATATTTAAACTAGATGTCAGTACTCCCGAATGATGATAAACAGTTCCAAGTACAAATCTTTTTATTGGTAAAGGAGCGATTTGTAATAATAAATTTTTTTGTGGATTAACATTTGAAGCAATTCTGCTGGCCATATTTTGTGGTGTTATTTCATAATCAAATTGACTGGTAATAGATTTACACAAATCAGTTAAAGAATACTCTCCTTTTTTGGGATTGACCCCAACATTAACTGGTAAAACAAAATTGCGAACGGTTTTACTACCATAGAGTCTTCTTAAATTAACAGGAATAGTTATTTTAACGTGTTTTTGCAAGTGATGTAATCGACTTTGTTTTTGCATTTCAATGAGACTTTCAATCATTACAGCTGTTAAGAAAACAGTAATAGTACAATTGTAATCTTTAGATAATTGTTTTAATTTGTCTGTTTCAACTACCCCAGTAATAAGAGTAAAACAATCATTTTTACTTTTTGTACCCTTTAATTGAAACGACTTAGCTTCTTTTCTACTAGTTGGATAGTTATTGGTATATTTATAAAAACTATCTTCCAGTTCTTCTTCACTGACAGGTTCATCATGGTTAACAACAAAAGGGCTTTTGCCAATTTCAATATCAAATTGAATTTCTAAATATCTAGCCAGCAGTGAGCAGAAATAAACATTTCCTCCAGTTCCATCGGTTATACCGTGGAAAAATTCTACTGCTATTCTATTTTTATAATAAAGAATTCTGATACAACTCTTTTTTAATTCTTTAGAAGACATGAAGGTCAATGGATAAGCAAAGTCAGTCATGACTTTAGGGGTCTCTTCCATTTCCTGTAAATAAGACCAGAAAAACCCATCATACAAACCAACATAAAAAGATGGAAAGCGCAGTTTTAAATCATCAACTGCTTTCTGCAAAGTAAAAGGATCGACTTCGTGATTAATAGTCGCTTCGATTCTAAAAGCATTGCTCCAGTTTTTGTTCATAACTGCTGGAAAAATTAAGGCAGCAGTATCTAATCTATACCATTTTTTATTCATAGTTTTCTCTAAAAAAATTCGTACCTATATTATAGGATTTAATTTGAAAAAAAGAAAGGAAATAGCTGCTTCCATTATCTTTTCACTGTCTATATTATAATTTAAGATAAAAATCTAAAAAAATCAATCGTAGATTGAAAAAATGGGTTATACTAATAATTGGAAAAGATGTTAATAGTTTAAAATATTACTAGGAGGCTAGAGTATGAAAAGTAAAAGATTAGGGCTTAAAGTTATTTGTTTATTTTTACTTGCTTTAAATTATAGCGGAATATTTAATTATGATTTTTCAAATAAATGGGTATTTTTGTATGATAATACAGTATATATTACTTTTGCCTTTGGATTATTAGGCGTGTGCATATTAGGTATGGGACTTGATAAAGAAAGAGATAAATGGTTCTTGTTAACAGGGTTAATTGCTAGTTTACCACTTGTCTTTTTCACTGCTGTATATACAGTAAATACCTTTAGACATGGATTATCGACTGTTTTGTTTTTGTCGACTATTGTCTGGATGCTACTATTTATATACTTATATAAAAATAATCAGGAAATAATTAATACTTAACAAAGAAGCCAACAATTTAAATTATTGGCTTTAATTTTTGTCATTTAATAAATTTAAGTCAAAAACATTGACATCATTTGGCAAATGGAATATATATTATTCGAGTGTAATATAGAAAAACTATTTAAACTAAAACATTTAAGTTGGAGGATTAAGCATGAATATTCTTATAATAAATGGAAGTCCTAAAGCAGAGCGCAGTAACACACTTAAACTCACCAATGCATTTGTTGAAGGGATTAATGATGGAAGCAAAGATGATAAAGTTAATATTGAAAGACTTAATATTTCACAACTTAACATTAGTTCATGTTTAGGTTGTTTTGCTTGTTGGAAACAAACTTCTGGCAAATGCGTCATTCAGGATGATATGGCAAAAGTCATCGAAAAGTTATTATGGGCCAACATCACTATTTGGAGTTTTCCTTTGTATTATTTTAATATACCAGGAAAATTAAAAACCTTAATAGATCGACAACTTCCAATGACTTTACCTTTTATGTCATCTGAAGCTGAAGCTGGTGGACATCCTTCAAGATATGATATGAGTGAAAAGAAAACAGTTTTGATTTCTACTTGTGGATTTTATACAGCAAAATCAAATTATGATAGTGTAATAGCACAGTTTGATAAGATGTATGGAAAAGAGAAATTTACAACTATATTTTGTGGCCAAGGCGAACTATTTAGAGTGCCAGAATTATCAAAGCGCACTGATGAATATCTTAATGTTGTCAGACAGGCTGGTCAGGAATATATCTCAGGTGGAATAAAAGAAAATACAAAAATGAAACTACAAGAACTGTTATATCCAAGAGATGTATTTGAGCGTATGGCTGATGCCAGCTGGGGAATATCAAAAACGGGTGAAAAGGAAGATTTTTCTCTTACTTTTACCAAACAGATGGCAGCTCTATATAACCCAGCATCATACAAGGGAAAAGATGTTGTTTTTGATATTAATTATACCGACATTGGAAAACGCTATCGTATTGTCTTGGGAAAAACAAAAAGCCATGTTCTAGAAGAATTTGAAGGACCGCCAATAACGGTTATTCATACCCCTTTTAGCATTTGGCAATCTATTGCTGCTGGAGAAATTTCAGGACCTGCTGCTTTAATGGAACATAAATACTATATTGAAGGCGATTTCGATTTGATGCTTAAGTGGGATGAGTATTTTTCTTCGACACAAAGTAAAAGTGTAAGTGATAATGAAAATAGTACAACGCCTAAAGCAAAAACAAATATGCAATACCTTTTAATTCCTTGGATTGTATTTTGTATAGCTGTAAATATCAATACTTTTTGGGGAAGTATAATCAGCATACTTGTAGCTGCTTTTGTCCCACTAGTTTTTTATAAAAATAAAAAAACCATCTATGATGTAATAACGATTGTTATGATAAATGTTTTTTCAATATTGTTAATTATTAATTTATCACCAGAAATTATTATTCCTATATCAAATGTTTCTTTTGGTTTAATGTGGATTGTTTCGCTGTTTTTAAAAATACCACTTACAGCTGAATATTCTATGAATGATTATGGTGGAGAAACAGCTTTAGAAAACCCTATGTTTATTCAAACAAATAGCATTATAACACTTGCTTGGGGCATCTTTTACTTAATTACACCTATCGTTACATATTTTATTGTACAAACATCATTAAAAAGCTATGTTGGAATTATCAATTCAATACTTCCAGCTTTAATGGGAATATTCACTATTTGGTTTCAAAAATGGTATCCTAAAAAAATAGCCCAAGGAAAATAAAACATAACAAAAAACCAACAACTTCAAATTGTTGGTTTTGTTTTCTTTTTATAGTCTTTATGTTGATCTTGCAAAATGTAGTCGTTCCAAAAATAATCGATATTTTTGGCTAGTTCAATAGCATCAGGAACATTTATGTAATCTTCTTCATTTATTTCTAAAACACAATCAACATCATATCCTTCTTTTTCATAATTATAGATTTTCCAAAGAATATTATTTAAAAGATAGAGATTTCTAGAAAAGTTTGTTCCATGTATGCCACCAGTTTCTTTTTCTCCCGAGCCAATACTGTCATTTAGATGCATGATGAAACGTTCACTTTTATAGTTGTCCATTGTCTGAAAAAAGGATTCTTCTTCATATTTAAAGGACATCGAACTCATCATTAAATGGCAAGTATCTAAAAGAGGGTAAACATATTTGTCTCCAATTCTATTTTTTAAGTATTTAATTATGTTTAATCCTTCCTTTGCTCCAATATGTAAATAACAGTTTTCAACATGTAAGATAATTTCTTTTTCTTTGATGATTTTACAAAAATCTTCTACATCAGGATTATTGAAAACATCAAACGAATGTCCTTCAGCATGGACAACTAATCCAGCATTAATTTCTTTACAAAAATCTAAAACTTTCCTACAGTAATCAGTATTTCTTTCTTTGGCGATATCGACAATATCACATCTTTTTATAGGATAGTGAACAGTAATGACGGGTTTATTTAATAAAGGGTATAAGTCAAAGTTGTCTCTTTCATCACCATACAGATGTATTTCATAAGCATCAATAATGTCATATTTGTTTTTGACAATTATTTGTTCTTTTTCCAAAGCAACTTTTAAGGCTTTTCTCATATTATTTCTCCTATCTATTATTAATATTATAACTCAATACTGACCTTTATTAAATATAAACAAGTGAAACAGGATAACTGTTTCATTATAATTAGTGTAAAAACAATAAAGCAGGATTAATAGAAAAAATAAAACGAAAAATAGAATCAAAGTAAGAAGATGTCTTGGTTCTTTTCCTACTTTTAATGATGAGCCTATTATTTCTTATAAAAGTAATGAAGTTTTATCTAATACCCCAATTATAAAAGTGACAAAAATGTTGGCTGTAATAGAGGAAGTTAAATTTATATGATTACATTTATATTAAAAAAAGATATCTTAGAGGATACAAACTGCTTTAAAGAAAAGAAAGAGTTAACAAGTACATTAAAAAATTGAATTTAAAATCAACTGTCTTAAATAGAAAAATGCTAGATTTTGATTCTATAAGAAACGTAATAGATAATTTAACAACCAAAGGAGATATGTATAAAACATTTATAAAGTTATTTTCTAATGAAATTTTAAATAAGTGAAGGATGAAAAGTCTATGAAATTAGAAAAACAAAAAACATTAGGTTGTATCAAAATTCTTGAGTTCTTAAGTAATTTAATTTATATTTCTTATTATTTCATATTCATTTTCTGGTTCGTTTTTGTAGTGCCATTTTATTTTGATTGATTCAATATTTGTACCAAATGTCCTTATTATTGAAAATTTATATTTATCACCATAAGCAACAAATTTAGGTAAATCATTTGCAGACATTAATTTTGAAGCATCCTCTGGGAAAGCTTGAATTTGAGTAATAATGGCATCTTTACCAGATAGATTTTCTATCAAATTAAAATATTTTCCTTCTTTTGTAATTTCGCTCCAAGGAGGAGGACTTTGACGTTGTTGTAACTCAAAGGCTTGTTGGCTAATTGTGTTTGCTTCTTTTGCTAATGTATTCGATTCTTCAGCTTTTTTATTCGCTACACGCGCTTCATGGGCAGACCACCAAGCAATAATGAGAGCAATAATCGATATAATCGTTGGCAAATATGGTTCCACTATTTGTAAATACGATAAAATTGTTTCTAAAGTCATAATAAACCTCCTAAATAAATATAAAATATGAATGAATTAATATTATAAGTGTTGTAAAGTCATTACATGTTCTGTAATTATTATATTAATAATCATTTAAATTTACTATCAAAGTTTAAATTTTTAAACTCATAAACAGTTCTAAAACAATATTGGTTAATTTAATTTTTGAAATAATAATGTTAATTTGTTATTGGAGCCGTAAAAAGCATTATTTTCATTTCTTATTATTATATTTGTTTCATCATAAAACAGTTGAATTTTATTATTCAAATCATTATATAAGATTTTTAGAAATTGATGGCAAGTTTTATTATTTAGGTATATTTATTAGCCCAACTAAAGAAATACAATGGAATAAACAATTGCTTCTGAAATTGGAAAATACCTACTAATAAAATAAAAAATGCCATTTGGCATTGCAGCCTGTTGACAAACGACAATTTGAAAAAGAATTGTCGTTTTTTAATATGTTAAAGTAAATATAAATGTGATAGAATAGATATGCAGACAAAAAAACTCTTTTTCAGCAAAAAAACAGTTTTGTCTGCTTTTTAATTTGCATGAAAAATGATAAAATAAAGGTGCTGAAGGAGAGTGAAACATATGACAATGAGAAGAAGCGTCATTAAAGATAATAGTATGATGCTAAGAAGTATAGAAGAAGTAGTTCCAAAAGACCACCTGGTAAGAAAATTAGAAAGGTCGATAGATTGGGACTTTATTTATGAAGAAGTGGAAGAGTTGTATGC
>JAAZJL010000020.1 GCA_012800355.1 Erysipelotrichia bacterium
AGCGATAAGCTTAAAAATAAGGTACAATTAAATCGGATATTATTTTTGGGGAGATTTATATGAAAAAATTATTTAAGATGTTGAACAATTCCAAAGTCTTCAGAGATTTAGACCAACAGGAATTTTCTTGGGTTTTATATGATGTAGGAAACTCAGCCTTTACTATGTTGGCTTGTTCACTAATACCAATTTGGTTTAAATCAATTGCTATTGGAACAGATCCTGGTCAAATTACTTCTGATGCTGCTACTGGAATGTGGGCACTTGGAACTTCTATAGTTACTATTGTAGTTGCCTTAATTGGTCCTGTTTTTGGTGCTTTAGCGGATAAAAAAGATATGAAGAAAATCTTTTTCACCACTTCAGTAGCTATTGGAGTATGTGGTTGTATTATTAATGGCTTTGCCACCAGTTGGGTGTTATTTTTAATCATTTATATTTTAACTAAAGTTGCTTATAGTGCTTCACTGACATTCTATGATTCAATGTTAAATGATGTTACTACCGAAGAAAGAATGGATGAAGTTTCTTCTTATGGTTATGCTTGGGGCTATATTGGCTCATGTATTCCGTTTTTAATCGCTTTAATTGCTTATATCTTAGGCCCTGATATGGTAGGAATTTTATCTAGTGGAGTTAGCAAATTTATTGGTTTTGCAGTTACTGCTATCTGGTGGATGCTAGTTACTTTGCCATTAATCAAAGTCTATCATCAGAAAAACTATGTTGAAACAGAAGATAATAAAGTATCATATGCCTTTGTTAAAATATATAATACTTGGAAAACTATCTTTACTGAAGATAAAAAAGTCTTATATTTCTTAATTGCTTTCTTCTTATATATTGATGGAGTTGGAACAATTATTGATAATGCTATTAACATTGGTACTGACTTAGGATTAGATACTGTCGGACAAGTTGTCTTTTTACTACTTACTCAAGTTGTTGCTTGGATTGGCTCACTAGTATTTGCTAAGTTAAGTAAAACACAGGATACTGTTAAACTAATTTTAATCTGTATTGCTGGTTACTTTGCAATTTGTGTTTATGCTCTTTCACTTCAACACTTATGGCAATTTGGTATCATGGCTTTTGGAATAGGATGTTTTCAAGGATCAATTCAATCACTTTCAAGAAGTTATTATTCAAGAATTATTCCAGCTGAAAACTCTGGAGAATACTTTGGTATCTATGATATTTTCTCTAAAGGAGCTTCATTTATTGGTTCAGCAGTCATCGCTGTAGTTAAGTTTGCTGGTGGAACCATCAATGTTGCAGTTGGTTTACTAACTATCTTCTTTGCCTTAGGATTTGTCTTTTTAAAAATGGCTGATAAACAACCTAATAAAAATGCATAAAAAAAGTGATAAAATATTATTATCTCTAAACAAAAAAGATATAGTGAAATTCGCTATATCTTTTTATTAACTACATATTTATCATCTAGATAATCAATTTCTAATATTGCATCACTTTCAATACTATCTTCAATTATCTTATAAGCTAATACTGTTTCAATATTTTGTTGGATATATCTTTTAAGTGGTCTAGCACCAAAAGTAATATCACTGCCATTATCGATAATTGATTTTTTAGCCCTTTCAGTTAAGCTCAGTTCGATATGTTTATCTTTTAAGCGCTCTTTTAATTGATTGATAAATTTATCAACGATAGCTTCTAAAACTTCATTAGTTAATGGATTAAAAATAATTATATCGTCAATTCTATTAACAAACTCTGGCTTAAAAGTAGCTTTTACTGCTCTTTCATAAGCTTGTTGTTTTTTATCATAATCTTCTTCAAAAGCATATTCACTTGCCAAATTACTAGTCATAATAACAATAGTATTTTTAAAATCGACAGTAATACCTTTATTATCGGTGATTCTACCATCATCTAATATTTGAAGTAAGATATTGAAAACATCAGGATGTGCTTTTTCAATCTCATCTAATAAAACGATTGAATAAGGCTTTCTTCTAACTGCTTCTGTCAGCTGTCCTCCTTCATCGTAACCGACATAACCTGGAGGAGCACCTATTAGTCTAGAAACACTAAACTTTTCCATATACTCACTCATATCAATTCTGACAATCTTATTTTCATCATCAAAAAGTTGTTCTGCCAAGGCTCTAGCTACTTCCGTTTTACCTACACCAGTAGGTCCTAAAAATAGAAACGAACCAATTGGTCTATTAGCATCCTGAATTTGCGCTTTACTTCTTAGTACAGCATTAGAAACTAGTTTTATAGCTTCATCTTGACCAATTACTCTTTGAGCCAATTTATCTTTTAACCCTAAAATCTTTTGACGTTCACTAGCCATTAATCTACTTACTTCAATTCCAGTCCATCTAGAAACTACCTTAGCGATTAATTCTTCATCCACTGTTTCTTGAATTAAAGCATCAGTTTTAGGACTATTTTTCGCTTCTTTAATCTGTTTTTCTAAATTAGGAATGGTTTCATATTGAAGTCTAGCAGCATCTTCATATCTGGCTTCATTTTGAGCTCTATCTAACTGCAGTTTAGCCATTTCTAGTTTTTCTCTATTTTTCTTAATTAAATCCAGCTCATCTTTTTCATCTTGCCATTTGCTGTGAACTTCATTTCTTTTTTGTTTTAGATCAGTAATTTCTTCTTTAATAGCTTGTAATCTTTCAATAGCTTTGACATCTTCTTCTTTCTGCAAAGCTTTCTCTTCAATTTCTAGTTGCATGATTTTTCTGTTTAATTCATCTAACTCATAAGGAACTGAGTCCATCTCTACTCTTATAGAAGCACAACCCTCATCAATTAAATCAATTGCCTTATCAGGTAAAAAACGATCGGAAATATACCTATTAGACATAGTAGCTGCAGCAATTATTGCTTCATCTAGTATTTGAACACCATGATGAGCTTCAAAGCGGTCTTTTAATCCTCTTAATATTGAAATTGTTTCTTCAACTGTTGGCTCATCCACTGTAACTTTTTGAAATCTTCTTTCTAAAGCTTTATCGGTTTCAAAATATTTACGATATTCATTATAAGTAGTTGCCCCAATACAGCGCAATTCTCCTCTAGCCAACATTGGTTTTAACAGGTTAGCTGCATCCATACTGCCTTCAGTTTTACCAGCACCAACGAGATTGTGAATCTCATCAATAAATAAGATAATCTCACCATCTGCTTGTTTTACTTCTTCTAAAACTGCTTTTAACCTTTCTTCAAATTCGCCACGATATTTAGCTCCCGCAATCAAAGCACCCATATCTAATTCAATGAGTCTTTTATTTTTTAAATTTAAAGGAACATCCTGTTTATATAATCGCCAAGCTAAACCTTCAACAACTGC
>JAAZJL010000021.1 GCA_012800355.1 Erysipelotrichia bacterium
AAACAACAATGTTCTCTACTTTTAGTACTTTAACTGCATATTCTAAAGCAGAAATAATGTCAGGATGTTCCTTTGGCTCCTTAGACCTTGGAACTATATTGGCTACATTTCTTATATGAAATATTTCTCCAGGATCTGCTTGCATCATTTTTTCTACGTCAATACGAGAATCTGAACACGTGATAACAAGTGTATGGGGATTTTGTGATGTAATTAAACCTGCATATTTTTCCTTGTTTAAATCGTATTCTTTTTCTTTAAATTGTTTCAAGCGTTCTTTAAGATTCATCTAAACAACCCCTTTCTTTAAACTATCTTTCTACACGAACGAAATATTTGCGTTAAGGTATTTTATCATTAATAAATAATTCTTGTCTATTGTGTATAACTTAAATTTATAAAAAATCAAAATAAAAAGGAGTAATAAATTTAAAACAAATTTAACACTCCTTATATTTTACAATAGTAATTCTTGCTAATTTATCCTATCAATCTCTTTTTTGAAGGAACTTTAGGTGTTCCGACACGAATATTATAACCCCAACTTGACATTAGTACTGTCTGATTGGCACACAAGTCGCCTTGAAGACTCATATAAATTGCTGTATCTGTAAAATCCCAACCATAAGCGTTCATTAAAAGTCTATGAATTTCTCTATAACCAAGTTCTGCAGCTTCATCATAACTTGGAGCAGTGGTATTTATGTAAAAAGAATCTGCAGTTTCAGTTACTGGCCAATTTAGTTTGAAATCTTTAATCAAGCTTACAGTAGCGACCACTTCTCCTGCTATCTCAACTCCTGCTCCAATCATTTCTCCATCTGCCATACTGGCATGAAGATCACCTAAAGCTAAAAGTCCTCCTTTTACTCTTACAGGAAGATATACCTTAGCTCCTCTAGTTATTATTTTACTATCCATGTTTCCCCCATGGTTACCTGCCATACCTGAAACAACATCATCGCCAGCAGGGGCACAGCCAATTACTCCTATCATTGGATTTATAGGCCATTTAATATCATTGTAATGAACATAACCATCCTTTACTTCCAATACCTTTGTTCTAATTTCTGTTTCACCATCAAAAATACTTGCTCCTGGTATTGTACATCCAATTCCTTGAGGTTTCACTTCAATAGAAAGAATATCTACCACAATTACATCTCCTGGTTCAGCATCTTCTATGTAAACAGGACCAGTCGCTGGATTTACATTGCTCCAATCTATTGCACCTACAAGTTTGTCTTCACTTTTAATTTGTCCTCCAAAGCAGTCTTCGGTAATGAATTTTACAGTATCTCCACTTTTTATGTGGGCAACAGGCTTTGCGTTCTTACTGAAAGCGTAAATAGTATCTCTAATCTCTAGCATTTTATCCTCCTTTGATTTTCATTCTTATTCCTTTTGGTTAAAAACCACTACATATTGTCTATAATTTTAGCACAAGAAAATCATGGGAGCAAATTACACATTCTCCAACTCTTCATAATTTTAAATAAAAAAGTTTATTTAAAAATTTTTATTGATTTTTTTATTTTCTTGTTAAATTAATTCTAAACAATTACTCCATATATTTTAATATAGTCTTCCAACTCTAATTGCTCTACCCTTAAAGTTGGGTCAACTCCGATATCTAATAGTTGTTGTGGATTAATAGTAAAACCACTCTTGTTTAAATTTGAAAGTATTATTTTTCTTCTTTGTGAAAAACATGCTTTTACAATATCAAATAGCAATTTTTCATCTTTTACTTTTTTATAGTCTTCTTTAATTTCAAATATTAATATTTCACTATCAACCTTTGGTATAGGAATAAAATTATTTTTACTTACTTTTGTCAACGATTTAACATCACAATAATACTGAGCCATTACTTGTAAAACATTATAATCTTTCCCTTTTTCATTTTTAGTAAATCTGTCAGCTACTTCTTTTTGCATCATAGCTATAACTTTATCAATCTTATCACTAACTGATAGCACTTTAGTCAATAATTCTGTTGTGATGTAATAGGGCAAATTTGAAACAATTGTAACTTTACAGTTGTAAGAACTTAATAAACCATCTAAATCAATCTTTAAAAAATCTTCCTGTACAATTTTTATATTTTCATAATCATTTAAATTTTCATTTAGAATTCTTACTAAATCGCTGTCAATTTCATAAGCTATCACTTGTTTTGCTTTTGTAGCTACTGCTTGAGTGATTGCTCCAAGTCCTGCTCCAATTTCTATGATAATACTATCTTCGGTTATTTCTTCAACTATTTTTTTAATAATATTTGGTTCAACAAGAAAATTTTGTCCAAACTTTTTCTTTGCACGATAATCATATTTATTTAAAATATCAATAGTTTTGGCTCTATTTCCTATCATATTTTTTTAATATTTCCTTTAACTGTTCAAGTTTGTATCCTAGCATATTCAAGTATTTAAAAAGCCTTTTGTTGTTGTTACTACCAAGGTTCAACTGTTTTGAAAGATAATCTCTTTTGGTTTTATCTTTGATTAATCCAAGCTTAAGATACTCGCTCCAAGTAATACTTCCTTTATCTTGGGTAAAAGTAACTGCTTTTTCTAAAGCTTTAATTAAATCTTCATCATCAACATGCTCAATACCAACATTTCTTTTGCCAATAGCTTTTTCTTTTTCAATGAATACATGTTTAACATTTTTGACTCTTGAATCTATTACATCTCTTATTTTCTTTCCTGGGAAATCTGGATCAGTCATCACAATAACATCACTAGTTTCACTAGCAACTTCAATTATTCTTAAATCATCTTCCGTTATTGCTAGACCATTAGTACATAAGATATGACAATCAAATAACTTTTCAATTTTATCTTTATCATGTTTGCCTTCAACAACAATTAACTCTTTTACTTTAATCATTGTTTATCCCCATAAATTTTTGATAGTTATTAATTAAATGTTGCTGCAAATCTTCTTTTTCCATTTCTCTTAACTCAGCTATGTATTCCCCCACATAGCAAACATAAGCTGGTTGATTGTCTTTACCTCTAAAAGGAACTGGTGTCAAATAAGGACTGTCAGTTTCAATCATTATTTTATCCAAGTCTACATTTATAGCGTTAGTTTGAACCTTGTTGGCATTTTTAAAAGTGACAACTCCAGTAAATGAAATGAAATAACCTAACTTTTGGTATTCTTTCATCATTTCTAAAGAATCTGAATAACAGTGCATTAAAACACTAGTTTTTGCGTATGCTTTTAGGGTATCATAAGTATCTTTAGCTGCACTTCTTGAATGAATTATGATTGGTTTATTATATTTATTAGCAATTTCAATTTGTTTAATAAATAACTCTTTTTGCTTATCAGCAAATTCTTTGGTGTAGTAATAATCTAATCCTATTTCACCAATTGCCTTAATTTGCGGATATTCTTCCAGAGCAAAAATAAGAAAATCTAAATTTTCTTGAGTTATACTTTTAGCATCTTGAGGATAATAACCAAAACTAATATCCAAGTTTGGATATTGTTTTTGTTTTTCAAGTATATACAACAATTCTTCTTTACTACTACAAATAACATTAATAATAGCTACATTATTTTCTTTAGCCTTTTGCATATAACTATCAAAATTATCCCTATATCTGTCATCAGTTAAATGACAGTGTGTATCTATCCAATATGTCATTTTATTTACCTACACAGAATCTTGAGAAAATACCGTCAAGTAAATCTTCTCTTGAATAATCTCCTAATATTTCTTTTAAATAGCGATAAGCATTTTGTATATCTTCAGTAACTAAATCTAAAGGAACTTCATCATTTAAAGCTTCTAAAGCTAATTCCATTGATTGTTTAGCTTTTCTCATTAATGAGATCTGTCTTTCATTAGTTAAAGCTGGTTGAGACAAGGCAATTTGATTTTCTTCAAACATTTCATTAATCTTATTTAACAGCTGACTGATATCATTGTTTGCTGCTGAAATTGTAATGCCTTCATCGGTTGTTTTAATATCTGATTTGTTGTAAACTATGATGCGATTATAGCCTTCCGTTTCTTCTAATAATTGATAGTCTTCTTCATCGATGTCTGAACTATCTATAACAACAATGACAAGTTGAGCTTGAGCTAAAGCTTCTTTTGACTTTCTAATACCGATTTGTTCAATACTGCTTTCTGCTTCGCGAATTCCAGCTGTATCAATTAAATGTAATGTCACATTATTAAGTTTCACTTCACCCTCCACTAGATCCCTAGTTGTACCAGCAACATCTGAAACAATTGCTTTATCTTTCTCTAGCAAAGCATTAAGTAGTGAACTTTTACCAACATTTGGTTTTCCAACTATAACAGTTTTTACCCCTTCTTTTACTACAATACTGCTTTCAGCAACATTTAGTATGTTTTCGCTTTCTTTTAACCATTGTTCTACTAAAGTTTTTACTTCAGCTGCAGTGATGATTCCATTGTCATCATATTCTGGATAATCAATATTGACCTCAATGTGAGCAACGCATTGTTCAACTCCATCAATCATTGGTGCAAGCAGTTTACTAATACTCCCACTTAATGAATTCATTGCTAGTTTAGCGTTATCTTTATTGTCAGCTGCAATTAAATCATTAATTGCTTCAGCTTGAGTTAAGTCTATTTTTCCATTTAGAAAGGCTCTTTTAGTAAACTCACCATTTAAGGCTTGCCTTGCTCCATAACTTAAACATAAAGTTAAAATCTTTCTGGTCACATATAAACCGCCATGACAGTTAATTTCAACCATATCTTCTCCCGTAAATGATTTTGGATTTTTAAAAACATTGACTAAAACCTCATCAATTTTTTCATTAGTTTCTGGGTCTACTATAAAGCCATAATAAATGCGATATCCTTCATACTTTTTATCTTTACTAACAAAAATCTTATCAAGCACATCAAAACTATTATCTCCTGATAATCTAATTACATTTATGGCTGCAACATTTAATGTGCTTGTAGAAATTGCTACAATTGTATCATTTAACATAATTTGCTTTCCTCGATACATATTGTATCATAACCGTATTTTCGTTGACAAAAAAAGGCTTTTTGTCAAGCCTTTTTTATTCTATTCTTTTTCTGCTTCTTCTACAATTTCTTTTGCCCAATTGAAGAACTTATTAGTTGCTAAATCTTCAACTGTTTTAATATTAAATGCTTCTTTAAGCAGTTTTGCATCACCTTCTGAAACCCCCCACAAAGCATCTACTGGTGATTTCATAAGTTCATTTAAAGGTAAAGAACTATATTTTTTAATTACCCATCGATTTCTGTTTTCTAAGTCTTTATCTTTAGTTGTCTTTTCCTCTTTTGTTTTTTCTGAAACTGCTGTTTCTTTTTTCTTTTCAACCACAATTACTTCTTCTTGGTCCTTTTTATTTTTAGTTAAAACTACTAGTGCATAGAATAAAGCAACAATGACATAGTTTACAATAATATGTCCATAAAAACCAATTATGTCCAGTGGTTTAATTAACAATAATACTGCTAATACCAGATTAATTATTCCAAACACTACAGCATAAACCCCTGCTGGTTTCATCAGTTTAGTTAGTGCTGAAAAAATTACAACACCCATAATTACTGCCAAAATGATATTTAATACTATATTTATTTGAAATAAAGCTAAAGCGAAAACTAAGACAAATCCTAATGTTGAAATCAATAGCTTTTTTTCCTTAAAGACAATTTGTGTAGCTATCAGTATCAAAAATCCAACTAATATGCTATGTATGAATACATAAGAGAAACTATTGTAATCAGATACTTTAGCACTGGTGAAAAAACTACAAATAGTCAGTATCAAGTGAAGAGCGATTAAATGATAAAAGACTGATTTTTTTCTTTCTTCATTATCGCTTCTTACAAGATGCATAATAATTACCAAAGATATCAGTAATAAAACTAATGACAAGGTAATTAAATAAAAGAAATACTGTTTTCTTAAAATAAAAGCCACAATCGCTAAGATAATAGCAATTACATTTAACCATGAAACAGCTTTTTCCGCTTTTTGATAATTAATTAAATTTGTTTGTTTCATAGTTTACTCCTTTACAATATCTTTTACATCTATCCATCCATATACTCTTTTGCCATCTAATGACACTAAGTGATAAGGATGTTTAGCATTTCTTGCAACACGTGTTACTTTACATCTACTTTCTGGTCTATTGTGAGTAGGTTTTTTAGATGTCGAACTATAATAAACATTGCCACCCTTAAATATTACGATATCACCAACATTCAAGTTAGTATTAGTCACCATTTTTGTTAATCGAGCTTCATTTTCCTCTAAAATAAATAAGTTAATGACCATTTCTTTTTGTTGTGAAGTAAGTTTTTCATAAGCTTCTCTAGCTGCTTTAATGGCTTTTCCATCATAGTTATTATCTAAAGCATTAATCATTTTGATAACTTCTGAAGCTGCTTGTTGATCTTTTAAAGTTTGTAACTGACTTTTATATTCTTGAAGTTTTTCAAAAGTTTTTACTTTTTCTTGAGCTTCCAAAGGAAGATTGTCGTATTTTTCTTGAGCTTCAATAATCATACTTTCTTCTTCTAAAGTAATAGGAGTTTTGATTGAATTTACAAACTGATCAAACTGCTCAGCTAAAACCTCATTTTCATCAATTACTTCTTTCTTAAAATTGTCAATAAATGGCATTTTAACTGTTTCATCAAGTTTGTTTAATCCTTTAATCCCCAAAAATAAAAAGAAAAATAGTAGTAATAACCCTAATATATGTTTTTTCATATTATTTACCTTTTGCTTCTTCATACAATATTTTAGCTCTTTTGAAATACTTCAAATTAGCCATTTCTTTTATATTGTCAATTCC
The DNA here is from genome assembly GCA_012800355.1 of Erysipelotrichia bacterium. Classification (GTDB taxonomy): domain Bacteria; phylum Bacillota_I; class Bacilli_A; order Erysipelotrichales; family Erysipelotrichaceae; genus UBA1783. The sequence goes on from JAAZJL010000021.1 coordinate 6,853, forward strand.
AAAAGCTTCTTTCATTTTTTCTTTATCTTTTTCAGACACTCCTTGTAGAGCATCAATAGGAGCTTTTAAAAGCTGTTTAGCACTTTTATTTTCATACTCCTTATCCAACCAATTTTTGTCTATCATCATTACCAATCCCCCTTATTTAATTCTATATTATTCCTATCGCTTTCACAAGTTTTCACATCATTTTTTATCATGGTATATGATAAAATGTATAATGAAAAATAAATTGGAAAAGGTTGAATCTTATGAAAAACAAAAAAAGAAAAATTATATTAATATTTATTATGAGCATTTTTTCTATCGCTTTAATTTCTTATTATATGGTTTTCATCCGTGGTTTTTATGCTGAAAGCGATAAAGTCGTCGGCCCTTACACTGGATCAGCACATGTAGATGATTTTAAAGATGTTGAACAATGGCAATTTGGCGAAAATAAATATGGTCAAATTGTTTTTGTTGACCCTGACAAAGCTTTTGATTTAGCTATGGAAAAATATGCTGAAGCTATTAATCTGATTTATGATAACTACAAAGAAGAATATCATCTTGATAAATTTAGCAAAAAGAATTATCACATATATATGATGCTTGGTTGGCAATTGCCAACTGATGATGAACAAATAAGAAAGCAAGGAGTTAAATTAACTCAATTTTTAGATGTTTATGAAAACAGCTTTAAAAGATGGATTTATGTACCCGGTATGGGTTGGGAAAGAATATGCCCATAAACTTTAATAAAATTTATCTTATCCTTTATTTAATTAACATTCTATGACTTGTTTGAAAATAGTCGATATTGTTGTTATAATTTACCCATAAGTAAAGGACTAAATATATGAAACTTTATGAATCAGCAGAAAATTATTTAGAAACTATTTTGGTTCTCTCTAAAAAGAGTTCTTTTGTTCGTTCTATTGATATTGCTGAGGCTTTAAACTTTTCAAAACCAAGTGTAAGTGTTGCCATGAAAAAGCTTTCTAAAGGGGGCTTTATTACAGTTGGCAAAGATGGGGCAATTAATTTAACCAAAGAAGGCTTAAAAATTGCTGAAAAAGTTTATGATCGTCACGTTTTTCTTACAAATTGGTTAATCAGTATCGGTGTCGATGAAAATATTGCTAGTGAAGAAGCTTGCAGAATGGAACATATAATTAGCCAACAGACTCTAGAAGCTTTAAAAAAGAATTATGGAAAAAAATAATTTTTTAACTATTAATATTTATGATTTAAAAAACCCCTTTATTTAATGTAATATGGGGGTTTATTTATTATATGACTTAATTTTGATTTCTTAAGATAATTTCATTAGTATCGGAATTCATTCCATCAACTATTGCTAATGATTCTAAATGATAACCTAAGTTTCTGATAATTGTTCCTCCTGGTTGAAATCCCTTTTCAACAGCAATACCAATGCCTATTATTTTAGCTTTAGCTTGTTTAATAATTGATATTAATCCTTGTAAAGCGCAACCATTAGCTAAAAAATCATCAACAATTAAAATGTTTTCTCCTTCATTTATAAATTTTTTGGAAACAATTACTTGGTTTTTATTTTTATGAGTAAAAGACTCAACTTCAGCAATATAAACATCTCCATCAATATTTACACTTTTTGCTTTTTTTGCGAAAACTATTGGAACATTAAAGTATCTTGCCACAGCAAAAGCAATAGCAATCCCACTAGCTTCAATGGTTACAATTTTATCAACTTTTTTATCTTTAAATCGTTCATAAAATTCTTTACCCATTTCATCTAGCAAGTTAATGTCAATTTGATGATTTAAAAAATTATCAACTTTCAAAACATTTCCTGGTTTTACAACACCATCTTTCAAAATCCTTTTTTCTAAACAGTTCATAAATGGTCCCCTTTTTATACTTATAATTAACACAATATATTAAATATTGTACCATAAAGCATAATTATTATTTATTGTTAACAGTAAAAAAAACGACTTTTTGTCGTTTTTTAATTTCTTAATTGTCTAAATATTTATTGATAGCTTCTAGTCTATTCATTGCTTTAGCTAATGAAGCTTTTGCTAAAATAATATCTGTATCTCTTTGAGCTACTGATAGTTTTTCTTCTGCTTTTTGAATTGATGCTCTAACTTTTCGTTTATCAAGTTTTTGAACATTCTCAATTGCATCACAAAGAATTGTAGCTTCATTATTTTCAAACAAAAGCATCCCATTGCTAATAGAATGATAAGCATCTGTTTTATCAACGGTTGTTTCGACAACTCCAATTGTTAAAGGTAACATTATTGGCATATGATTAGCTAAAATACATCTTCTACCTTCAGCAGTAGGTACATTTAATCTGTTAGTTTCTACTGTTTCATAAAGTCCTTTATATGTAACAAAGTGCACCTTAAAGTTATTCATCATATCATCCTTTCGCTTTTTCTATTACATCCTCAATTGCTCCCACAAAGGTAAAAGCAGCTTCCGGAAGATGATCGTGTTTGCCATCTAAAATTTCTCTAAATGACCTAACTGTATCTTCTATTTTTACAAACTTACCTTCATAACCCGAAAATTTTTCCGCTACATGAAATGGCTGTGAAAGGAAGTTTCTTACTCTTCTTGCTCTATTGACAGTGACTTTATCTTCATCAGACAATTCATCAATACCTAAAATGGCAATTATGTCTTGTAAATCTTTATATTTCTGTAAAATACTAATAACTTCTTGAGCTACATTATAGTGATCTTCACCTACAATATTAGGGTCTAATGCTCTTGAGGAAGACTCTAATGGGTCAACTGCTGGATATAAACCTAATGAAGCAATATTTCTATCCAATACTGTTTTAGCATCTAAATGAGCAAAAGTAGTGGCAGGAGCAGGGTCTGTTAAGTCATCTGCTGGGACATAGATTGCTTGAATTGAGGTGATTGAACCATTTTTAGTTGAAGTAATTCTTTCTTGAAGTTCACCCATTTCAGTCGCTAAAGTGGGTTGATAGCCAACTGCTGATGGCATTCTTCCTAAAAGTGCTGAAACCTCTGAACCAGCTTGTGAGAAACGATAAATGTTGTCAATAAACAATAAGACATCTTGATTATCTTCATCTCTGAAATGTTCTGCCATAGTTAAAGCGCTTAAAGCAACTCTCATTCTTGCTCCTGGCGATTCATTCATCTGACCATAAACTAAAACTGTTTTATCTAAAACTCCTGAATCTTTCATTTCGTAATAAAGGTCATTGCCTTCTCTTGTTCTTTCTCCAACCCCTGCGACAACTGATAAACCGTTATGCTCAGTAGCAATTGAGTGAATCATTTCTTGCATCAATACTGTTTTACCAACACCTGCACCACCAAACAATCCTGTTTTACCACCTTTAATATATGGACATAAAAGATCTACAACTTTAATACCAGTTTCTAAGATTTCTACTGCTGTTTGTTGATCTTCAAAAGCTGGAGCTTTTTTATGGATGACATCTCTTTTAACATTGCTTGGTATTTTACTTAATCCATCAATTGGATCCCCTAGCAAGTTAAACATTCTTCCTAATATTGGTTTGCCTACTGGTACTTCAATTGCTTTTCCAGTATCATAAGCTAGCATTCCTCTTTTCAGTCCACTAGTTTGATTCATAGCGATACATCTTACTTTATCATCACCTATATGTTGTTCTACTTCACAAGTGATAACTTCATTGTTTAGTTCAATTTTTATCGCATTATATATATTAGGTAAAGTTTCGTTAAATCTAATATCTATAACAGGTCCTATTATCTGTACTACTTCACCGATATTTTCAAAGGCAGTAGAAGTTGTTTCTTCATTTTTTGTTTCTATTGATGTGACAATATTTTCTTCCATAATTAACTCCTTTCTACTTACTGTTAACTGTTCCAGCTGTTATTTCATTCATTTCCTGGGTAATAGCAGACTGTCGAGCCTGATTGTACGTTAGTTCTAATTCATTTATTAAATCATCAGCATTCTGATTAGCATTGTCCATTGCACTTCTTCTAGCTGCGTGTTCACTTGTCTTAGCTTGTAAAAAGGTGGCATAAATCTGTGAACTGACATACATTGGAATCAATTGATTCAATACTTCTTCTCTACTTGGTTCCAGCAACATTTCTGTTTCTGTAAGTTTTGCGCTTATTTTAATTGGTAACAAATGGAAGGTGGTAGGTAAAAAAGTAAGGGCGTTTACATATTGAGTATAGATAACATCAATCGAAGATAACATATCTTTCTGATACAAAATAAGTAAATCCGTAATTAATTGATTGATTTTTGCTGGTTCTAAATCTTGCCATTCATTATATTCTTTGATAACCATATAATTATTTGCTTTAAGCCATTTAATTCCATATGTTCCAATGGCAAAAATTGGTTCCTCCTTTGAAATATGTTTTTCAACATATTTTAATAAGTCTTGATTATAAGAACCACACAATCCACTATTTGAAGTAATGATAATATGAGCAGGATTATCGATGGTTGAGGGTTTCAAATATAAGTTTGTTTCTTCTCCCTCTTTTTTAGCAGCTAAAGCAGCCAATAAGAAAGTATGATAGATATCGGCATATTCGTTGTTTTCTACCATCTTGTTTTTCTGTTTTTGAAGTTTGGCTGTAGCAACTAAAGCCATGGCATTAGTTAGTTTTTTTGTTGACTGTACCGACTTTAGCTGCCTTTTAATCATGCTAATTTGTCCTGCCATCTTACATCTCCGTTATTCTAAACTTTTCACCATGTTCTTTCATTACTTTGTACATTTTCTCTTCCAGTTCTAATGAAAGGTCTTTTTCGTTTCTTATTTCTTCAACAATTTCTGGATAAGAAGAATGTATTTCTAAAAGCAATGATTTTTCATAATACTTAACCATTCTTAAAGGAATTTTATCAATTAATCCCTTTTGATTAGCAAATAAAACCAAAACCATATCCTCCATTGCTACTGGAGCATATTGTGGTTGTTTTAAAAGTTCTGTTAAATGTTGACCACGATTGATAGTCTGTTTTGTGGTTACATCTAAATCTGTACCAAATTGAGCAAAGTCTAACACTTCACGGTACTGCGCTAAATCTAGTTTTAATGAAGCTGATACTTTCTTCATTGCTTTAGTTTGAGCCGCACTACCAACACGTGATACTGATAAACCAGAGTCTACTGCTGGTCTAATACCACTATTAAATAATTCTGTTTGTAAGAATATCTGTCCATCAGTAATTGAAATTACATTGGTTGGAATATAAGCTGAGATATCACCAGCTTGGGTTTCAACAATTGGTAAAGCCGTTGATGAACCACCACCAAATTCTGCTGAAAGCTTCCCGCTTCTTTCCAACAATCTTGAATGCAAGTAGAAAACATCACCTGGATAAGCTTCTCTTCCTGGAGGACGTTTTAATAATAAAGACAGCGTACGATAAGCCACAGCATGTTTACTTAAATCATCGTAAACAATTAATACATCTTGTCCTTGGTTCATCCAATATTCACTTATTGAACAACCTGCATACGGAGCGATGTATTGAAGTGCTGCTGGCTCGCTTGCTCCAGCAACCACTACCGTTGTATAAGCCATAGCTCCATTTTGCTTTAATTTTTCCACAATCTGAGCTACAGTAGAATTCTTTTGTCCAATTGCAACGTAGATACATTTAACGTTTTTCCCTTGTTGATTTAAAATAGTATCTATGGCAATAGCAGTTTTTCCTGTTTGTCTATCACCAATAATCAACTCACGTTGTCCTTTTCCAATAGGAATCATTGAGTCAATAACCTTAAGACCTGTTTCTAGTGGTTGATAAACTGACTGTCTTTCAATTACTCCTGGAGCAGTTTTTTCAATTGGGGCATATTCACTGGTTTTAACAGCTCCTTTTCCATCAATTGGATTTCCTAGAGCATCAACCACTCTTCCTAACAAAGCATCTCCAACAGGTACTTCAATTACTCTGCCAGTAGCAACTACTTGACTTCCTTCAACAACGTTTCCAGCATCAGTTAAAAGTACTGCTCCTACATTGTCCTCTTCAAGGTTCATAACCATCGCCACACTGTCACCAATTGCTAACAATTCTTCGGACATTGCTTCAAAAACCCCACTTATATTTATAATCCCATCAGCTACTGATGTTACATATCCTGTCGTAGCTGAAGTTTGAACATTTACTCTTTGTTTTTCAAAAGTATCAATTTGCTGTTTAATTGATAAACTAATCTCTTTTGTTGAAGCTTCAAAATCTTCATCCTTTGCTAGTAATGAAGCTTTTAAATCTTTTAATTTCGAGCGATACGAACCATCCCAAACATTGTTGTTGATAACAATCTTAAATCCACCTAAAAGCGCTTCATCAATCTTATTTTCTAAAACAACTTTTTGTTCTAATTCAGATCCTATTGTTTCTTCTAATTTTTCAATATGTTTTTTATCTAAAGGCCTAACTG
>JAAZJL010000002.1 GCA_012800355.1 Erysipelotrichia bacterium
ATGATGGTTATCATCTTTTAAAAGAAAAACAACTATATCGTCCAGAAAATGTCCAGATTATAAGATCAATTATGGCTCTTTGTGGCATGTACAATCATTCTGGTGAATTTGCTGCTGAGGTTGGTTTACCAGCAAAAAGTGGAGTAGGTGGAGGAGTGCTTGCCTGTAGCAAATGTAAAATAGGTTTGGCTGCTTTTAGTCCAAGATTAGATGGTGCTGGTAATAGTATTGTGGCAGTTAAAAGTTTGCATTATTTATCAAAAAAACTGAACCTTTCGATTTATTAGAAAATACTTTTAAAGCTGTTTTTTTGTTTGGAAGATTATTTTTAATTAATTGACACTGACTTTTGCTCAATTTATAATCTATTTATGATAACAAGCCAATATAATGCTTTTATTTCTTATCGACATGTCAGTCCCGATCAAGAAATAGCTAAAAAGTTACATTCTCAAATAGAAAATTATAATATCCCTTCCTCTTTGAAGAAGTCTTTGAACATCTCTAAAATGGGAAGGGTTTTCCGTGATCAGGAAGAATTACCACTGTCTTCTAATCTTGGTGAAGATATTCGTAAGGCACTGCGAAATTCAGAATGGTTAATATGTGTTTGCTCACCAAGATATTTAGAGTCAAAGTGGTGTCTTGAAGAAGTAGATTATTTTATTTCTCTAGGGAAAAGAGATAAGATTTTGGCAATTTTAGTTGAAGGAGAGCCAGTTGATTCTTTCCCATTATCTATTCGTTTTGAAAAAGTTAATGGAAAAATGGTAGAAAGAGAACCTCTAGCAGCAGATGTGAGAGCATCTTCTTTAAAACAATCACTAAAAAAGTTAAATAATGAAAAACATCGAATCTTAGCTCCAATGCTCAATGTTAATTATGATGATTTAAAACAAAGGGATAGGGTTAGAAGAAATAAGATTAGAGCTGTTATTAGTGCTAGTGTAATACTACTATTATCAACGTTTTTAATGTATGTAGTAGTTAAAAATAAACAAATATCTGATGAAAGAAATGCCGCACTTATTGCTGAATCAAAATGGCTGGCTCAATCAGCTAATCAGGCTCTTGAAAATGGTGATAAGAATTTGTCATTATTGTTATCACTGGAAGCTTTGCCAAAAGATGCTGATAAACCAGATCGACCAATTGTTGATGTAGCAGTTAGCGCTCTTTATAATGCCTTGATTTATGGAGCCAATGATCAATACTCAGCTGTTTATGATGTTAAAGCAGAATATGAAGAATATTGTGGTTTATTTGAATATTTAGCAATTAAAAATGGCGAAGAAATAAATTTCTATAATAAAGTAGATGGAACAATTAGTTTGGATGTTGATAAAAAATCCTTATTAGAAGATGATTCTTTTGCTAAAGATTATCGTAAATTAGCATGGGATGCTTCTGAAAGTTTAACAGAAGAAGATCTTAAAAGGTTAGGGATAAGTAAATATAATAAGGGCTGCAATATTTATCGTGGGGAAAACCAGTTAGCTAACCTAAAAAATTATCAAACAATATATTTGACAGCAGATTATAATCATAATATTTATTTGCACGATGAATATCTAGTTCGTCATCACTACAGTGTTGATTTAAAGCAATATCGTGATGG
>JAAZJL010000022.1 GCA_012800355.1 Erysipelotrichia bacterium
ATAAAAAAGAGGCGTAACCTCTAAATAGAATTTTTTCATGTTTTTGAATACATCTACTTCGTTACACCTCTAAATTATCTAGTTTTAAACTAAATTACTCAGCTAAAGCTGCTTCACAAGCTGCTTTACAAATTGCTAGACCATCTTTAATTGATACTGTTCCAGCAGCAGTAGTTTTAACTAATTCTTCTAAAGCTGTTCTAATAGCAGCAGAACCTTTTGTATTAGGTAATACACCTGCATAATTAATTTGGCCAGCTAATGCAGTTAATGCAATGTTACCAGCAACAGTTGCTTGATAATCAGCATTTTCTTGAGTTGCAAAATATGGTGAGAAAGCACTCATTGTTTTTGCCCAAGCAGCATTATTTTCTTCATTTAAGAAGTACTCTGCAAACTTGACAGCAGCAGCTTCTTTAGCTTCATTACTCTTAAATACAATTACGCCTCTATTCCATGCTGGAGCCCAATCAGTTACGCCCATTCCTTCATCCATTTCTCTTGGTAAAGATGTAGCAGCAATTCCATCATATGATAAATAAGGCAAGCCTGCACTTGAACCAACATAAGAAGCTAAAGTTAAAGCATTCATATCAGAACTATTATAATCGCCTGATTGAGGAGCTAATTGGAAATATCCTTCTTGAACAGCTGTCTTAAATTGTTCTAAGACAAATGCCAACTTATCACCATCACAGAATAAAACTGAAGTTTTATCTTCGTTATAGTAACCTAAACCATGTTGCATAATAATTGTAGTAAATAAATCTGTTAATGAGTCAACTGCAAATCCCACAACAGTATGATTAGATTTTTCCCAAATAGTTTTAGATAAAACGAAAACTTCTTTCCAAGTTTTTGGAGGTTTAACACCATACTGTTCGAATAACTTCTCGTTGTAGATGTAGATAGGTCCAGTTGTTACCATTGGTAATACATGTAGTTTACCATCTGCAAAGTCAGTCATTTCAGCATAAATACCAGGAGCAACCAATTTTGAGAAATCTTGGCTTAGATATTTATCAAAGTCAACAACCTTTGTTTCTTCTTCTGTAGGTCCAACATATGTTGCTGCTGTTGAAGCATAGTTGAAAATAATATCTGGTCCAACACCGTTAGCTACAGACTCATAAACTTTGTTTGTGAAGCCAGAATATTCTTGAGCTTGAACAACAACTTCGATTTCACCATCTTGTAAAGCATTGAATTCTGAAGCAATTCTCTCTAATGTTACTTTTTGATCATCAGTATAAGTATGCCAAATGACAACTGTTAGTGTTTCTTTTTCTGGTTCTTTTGGTCCACAACCAGCAAAACCTAAAATCATTAAAACAGTTAATAACAATACTAATAATTTTTTCATTTTTCCTTTCCTTTCTTTAAAAATATTATTTTATAAAGCACATACGGAACTTCATAAACTAATTATATTATAACAAATTAAAAGAAAATACAAAATAAAACGACATAAAAATGCGTACTTTTTTGCGTTTTACACATAATTTTACATAAACATTACATTTATAATATTTAAATATTATTTAAGTGTTTTGTATTTTTAAACATCTATAAAAAAATAAAACCTAAAATATTAGGTTTCTATCAAAAAAATGGTGCAGAAGGAGGGACTTGAACCCTCACAGTATTGCTACCAAGGGATTTTAAGTCCCTCGTGTCTACCTATTCCACCACTTCTGCATTTATGTGCTGGAGGTTCCCACCAGATTCGAACTGGTGATCACTAAGTTGCAGTCAGTTGCCTTACCACTTGGCTAGGGAACCACAAGATTACCAGCGAATATAATTGTATAACAGTTAAAAATAAATTGCAACACCAATTAACACTAATTCAAGTTGATGATTCTATGATTTTATCATTAAATTTATAATTGTCAATAATACATTTTGTAGTTTTACTTATCAAATTATGCTATTATTTACATATGGAAAAGGAAAAAACAGAAGACCTTAAAAAGAAGGCTCAAAAAACAGCAATAGCTGCTACTACTGCTGCTTCTTTGTTTGTGAATAACACTTACGAAACGCCTTCAGAAATAATTGAAAAATCTTATGAAGATGAGGATTTTAATGAACATTATAATCATAAAAAGAAAAGTTCTTTCAAGGTTAAAATAAAACAAATACTATACAATATCCCTCAATCATTAAGAATTGTTTTCTTGTTACCTTTGTGGTCTTTAGGTTGGCTTTTAATGTCAGTTCTTAGACCACTTTGGGAAAATGTCTTAGTAGGATATGCTTCAGAAATCAGCTATTGGCTAATACTTGGAGCTATTGTGTTTGTCATCATACTTATTTCAACGCTAATAGCTTTTCCAGGTTTACCACTTTCTAAAACATTTAATAAGAAGACTATTTCGTTAATAGTGATATTGTTAATTGCTTTAGCTGTGGGAGATAAACTTCTATCGGTATTTTATCCTAAATACAAAGACTTTAAGCGTTTAGCAAAAGCAGTTGGTTGTATTGTGATAGTTATAGTGAGTCTAATATTTATTCATTTTAAAACTAGAAAACTAAAATTTATTGTAAAAAATGATAACTATACATTCTCTAATTAAGATGTCAAGCAAGACATCTTTTTTTTAAAAAAAAGAGATGTTTTCCATCTCTTTACACATTAATTCAATTTAACTTTAACCCAATATTCTGAAATGATTTTTCTAATATAATCATCATTTATAAAAGCTTCATCATTTTCATAGCCTATACGTGGTACATATGCATCAATTTCATAATATTCACCATCTTCTGAACTTAAAGCTATTAAAACATCTTCATTTGGTGAAGTATAACCAATATACTCTGAGTTAGCATAAGCAATATCATATGACAACATATAGTTAATAAAGACATTAGCCAATTCTAGACTTTTTGCAACTTTTGGAATAAACATACAGTCCATCCAAACATTTGTACCTTGATGTGGCTCATAAAATCTTAGGTTTTCATTTTCACACAGCATATAAGCAGCATCTCCAGAATAGACATACCCCAATGCTTTTTCACCATTTATTATTCCATCAATGATTTCATCTGTTACATAAGCTGGATCAATAGCATTATCCATTTCAATTAACCACCTGTATGCTTCTAGTAATTCTTGTTCATTTTTGGTATTCATTGAATAACCTAACGATTTTAAAGCAACCATAAATGCGTCTCTTTCTGAGTCATAGAAATAAGCCATACCACGATATTTTTCAAGCTTGAAGACATCCCAACCCAAAGTTTCAACATCTTCACTGTCAATTAAAGTCTCATCGTAAATAATACCAACTGTACCCCACATATATGGAACGGTATAAACCATTTCAGAATCAAATTCCATATATTGCAAAGCATCATGATACAAATCTGTTAAATTAGTTAGTTTATCTTTATCCAATGGTTGTAATAACTTGTCTTTAATCAATTTTTGAATCATATAGTCAGAAGCAATGATGACATCATAAGATGTTCCACTCATAAGTTTAGTGTACATTTCTTCATTTGAAGCAAATGTATCATAATTAACTTTAACATTATACATATCTTCAAACCCAGCAATTACGCCTTCTCCAATATATTCACCATAGTTAAACACATTGAGAGTATCTGAACCAAATTCAGCAATTGGATCAAAATCACCAGTTGTTTTATTTCCAAAAGATACTAGGAAAATAGTTAGAGCTAATGCTCCTGCCAAATATGGAACAAAAGATAATTTACTTTTCTTTTTAACAACTTCAGCTTGTGGACGTCTAGCTTTAATCATTGGAATTACATTAGCTATAACCAAAACAGTTGTAACAACTGCAACAATTAATGAACTTAAAGCATTAATTGAAGGATTAATACGTTTGCTCATTGAATAAACAAATATTGAAATGTTGCTTACCCCTGTTCCAGTTGTAAAAAACGAAATAACGAAATCATCAAAACTCATTGAAAAAGCAATTAATGCCCCAGAAAAAATTGCTGGCATTATTTGTGGAATAATAACTTTAGTTAAAGCTTGAAATGGAGTTGCACCTAAGTCTAATGCAGCTTCCGCCACATTATCATCCAAAGTTCTAAGTTTTGGCATAATTGACAAAACAACAAACGGCGTACAGAAAGTAATATGCGCTATAAGTAGAGTAAATATGCTGGTTTCAATGTTTAATGAAATGAAAAACAACATTAAACCAATAGCTGTAACAATATCTGGATTCATTACTGGTAAATCATTTACCTGTAAAACTAATTCTCTAACTATCTTCTTTTGTTTAGATAAACCAATAGAGGTTATTGTTCCAATGATAGTTGACACTACTGTCGCAATTACAGCCACCAGAACAGTATAATAAATTGGTTCTAGCATCTTTCTATCATTAAACATCTTTTCATACCACATTAATGAAAAACCAGTAAAGTGATTTAAACTTTTTGTTGAGTTAAATGAAAATATAACGACATAAATAATTGGCAAATAGAAGAATAGTACAATTAAAATTAACCAAATGTTAGGTACTAGTTTTGACCATAAATTTTTATTTTCTTTTTCCATTGTCTACTCCTCTCCAATTTTTTTATCAATTTTCTTTGTAAAATACATAGAAATGATAATAATTATTGCCATAATTAAAGAAATAGCACTACCAAAATTCCAGTCTCCTGTTGTAATAAAGTAAGTTTCAATTAAGTTTCCAATCAATACATAATCTCCACCACCTAATAACTTAGGAATAAAGAATGAACTTACTGCTGGTAAGAATACTAAAGTAATACCCGAAATAACTCCAGGGATTGAAAGAGGTAAAACTACTCTTAAAAAAGTTTGCATTTTATTTGCTCCTAAATCATAAGCAGCATTGAGTAAATTTTTATCCATCTTTGCTAAAGAAGTATAAATCTGGATTATCATATATGGCAAAAAGTTATAAACCATGCCAACAAAGACCTTAAATTCACTTGAAACATCAAAGTTCATTAAGATACCTTTCCAAGCATATGTTCTAACCAACATATTAATCCACATTGGTAAAGTAAGCAATAAAATATAAATTGCTTGCTTATTTTCATCTTGTTTTGCTATGACATAAGCAGTAGGATAACCAATCAACACACAAATTATAGTAGTAAGAAAGGCGATTTTTAAAGAAGTATATAAAACTCTTAAAAAATCTGCATCTTGAAAGAATCTTGTAAAGTTCTCCAATGTGAATTTAAAAAATAATATATCATTTCCTGCATTAGTAAAAGCATAGAAAACAATCATTAACATTGGAATAACTACAAACAGAACTAACCATACTACATATGGATAAGTCATATTTCTAAAGCTTTTCATCTTTATACCACCATCTTACTCATGACGTGAATGTCATTACGGTCAAATGTTAAACCGACCTTATCCCCTTCTTCGTGTACTGTTGTGGTTTCAATTTTATATTCTCTACCTTGAGTAGCAAAAGTAATTTCATAGGAACCTTCTTTAATTTCTGCAGTATCAAAATCAAATTTTACATCTGTGATTTCAATTTCAGAATCATCTTGTAAGTTCCACGCTTCTGCAGAAGCCCAAGTTTTTAGGTCCGTTGAAATTGCCATTGATTCTTTTACTTCTTCAGCAGTAACAAAGAAATCAAAAGCACTGATACCAATATTCTTTTTAGCATCTTCAACATACACTGGGTCAACTACATGAACTTTTATAGTAATTTCAGTATTTTTTTGAGTTTGAAAAGTACAATCATATGTGCCTACTTTATTTTCAATATTATGAGTAATGTTGGCAATTGATAAATCATTTTCTTCTTCATCCCAAGCCTGAGCATTGGCTCTAGCTACCAAGTTAAAATCATCTAATGCATCAACATCTTCTAAGTCAACAAAGAAATCATTAGCACCAATTTTTTCATTTGCCTCCGCATTGTAAGTATCGTGTTCTGATAAAATGTGCATTGTAACTGTTTTTGAAGCACCAGAAATAGTTTCGACAACTATTTCATAATGAACACCCTTAAAAAGGACTGACTTTACTTCACCTTTCATTAAGGCGCCAGTTCTGCCAACAATTTTTATATCTTCTGGTCTTATTAATACATCAACTGGTTCGTTTTCTTTAAAACCAAAATCATCACAATCAAATACTTTTTCATCAAACTTAACTTTATAGTCTTCCACCATTACTCCTTCAATGATGTTGCTTTCACCAATAAATTTAGCAACATACTCATTAGCAGGTTCATTATAAATTTCTAAAGGTGTACCGACTTGTTGAATTTCACCATCTCTCATGACAACGATTTTATCTGACATTGTTAATGCTTCTTCTTGATCATGAGTAACATAGATAAAAGTGATTCCTACTTCCTGTTGGATTCTTTTTAATTCACGTTGCATTTCTTGTCTTAATTTTAAGTCCAATGCTCCTAATGGTTCATCTAACAGTAAAACTTCTGGTTCATTTACTAAAGCTCTTGCAATAGCTACACGTTGTTGTTGACCACCTGATAACAATGTGACATTTCTATGTTCATAACCTTCAAGATTAACTAAAGATAGCATACGAGTAACTTTTTGATCTATTACGTCTTCAGCAACTTTTTTAATTCTTAAACCAAAAGCAATGTTATCAAAAACATCTAGATGTGGAAATAAGGCATATCTTTGGAAAACCGTATTAATTTCTCTTTTGTATGCTGGTACATCATCAATACACTGTCCATCAAAAATAATAGTTCCTTCATCTTGTTGTAAGAAACCACCTAAAATTCTAAGTAAAGTTGATTTACCACATCCTGAAGGTCCCAATAATGTGACAAATTCATTTTCATAGACATTTAAGTTAATTCCTTTTAAGACAACTTGATTGTCAAATGTTTTTACAATGTTTCTAAACTCAATTAATTTTCTCATTTCTTTCTACCTCTAAAATAATGGCGGTGTACAAATCCATAAAACTTTGGCACTCCTTTTAGATTTATTTTCCAAGTAGTGCTCTTTTTTACACTTCAAATAAAATGTACCGCCTTGTTTTACTTTGTAAGTGTTTTTACCGTTTACTAAATTAATCATTCCCTCAATTACATAGCCAAATGTTTCACCATCTTCTTTTGGTGGAATAATTTTTGAGCAAGCGTTTGGCTGTAGTTCAATAATTATTGGCTCCATATGATTCTTTTGGGCGTTTGGAACAACATAAGTAATTACTACTTCTTGGGATTCATCAACAAAGAAATCTTCATCACTAAAAGTTATTTTCCCATCTTTTTCTTCTGTAAAAAAAATGGCCATTGTTGTCCCTAAAGCTTCTACGATGTCCATCAGAGTTGGTAGTGATGGTGTTGCCAAGTTGTTTTCTAATTGTGATAAAAATCCTTTCGTTAATTCACATCTAGAAGCTAATTCTTCTTGAGTCAAATCATTAGAGACTCTTAATTGTCTAATTCTTTCCCCTATGTCCATCAAATCACTCCTTTGTTTAGAATTACTAAACTATTTTATTAATTATAGTAAACAAAAATAATTATATAGACTTTTAGAAAATATGCAAGCATTTTTACAAATATTTTGATATAAAAACAAAAAAGGACCAATGTCCTTTTTAATACAATCCCCACTCAGCTAACTTTTCAAAGCCACCAAGATTATTGATATATTGTTTTGCTATCTCAACAACATCACTATATGATTTTCCATCAATAAATTCATCGCCAATAGCACAACTTAATTGTATAACTTCACCTGTCTTTTGGGCTTTTAAAAAAGCATATATATTTATTGAAACATCTCCTTTTGATAAATCTTTGCCATGTAAACCTCCACCCGTAACACTATCTGCCATATCACTACCTAGTTTACGATTGGTTGCTCCAGTATCTACATCTGTTCCCCCTGTCCACTCACCAAGAGGATTAACTATTGCTTGTGGATGTAATTGTTTCAACTCTTGATTATCTGCATTACTTTGACAAATAATCAATTTATTACCATCAAGGATATATTTACCGTCACTTTGATATTTTTGATATATTTCACGTGCTATTTTCGACAATTTTTGTTGCTCATTAGTTAACGGTACTCCTTTGAATATTCCATTATCCCCACATCTCAATTTGTCTTTTTGATTTAAAGCTAATTGTTGATCTTGTTTTACTACTTTTAAATTTACCCTAATCTCTCCGGCTATTCTTTTAACAATCTCTTTAACTTCTTCTTCACTAAATGTCTCACTTGTCTCAGCAATAATATGACACAGTCCATGTCCTATTAATACTTCAACCGCAATTTTACAGTTTTCATTTTTCTTGTATGCTAAATCAACTAGTGCTCCAGCAATACGATCGGCCATCTTGTCAGGATGGCTTGGATTTACTTTTTCAATCATGTTATCTTTACCTTCTTTCCTTGCCACATCTAATAAAAAAACACCCAAGATAACTTTACTTGAGTGAAAAAGTTATCTTATTGATCTAGCTTTACCACCTAATTCAATAGGTTGGTGTGATTTCATTGGGCTAGTCCCTCCATCACTCTTTATAAGATGTATTTATATTATACTACAAATGATAATGTTTTTTATTATATTTTTAACTAATCCTTTAATTTAATGTCTATATCATCTTCACCAGATTCAACACTTTCATCATCATAAAAATATCCACAACTCTTAGAACAATGTTTATTATGGTAACCATAGCTATCTTCATCAACATAATCTAAGTTATATTGTTCTTCATCTTGCCAATAGTTTTCTGGAATGTTGTTGTAGATAAATAATTGACATTCATCATGGCAATTTTCAATTAACTCAACTAACTTAAAATAACCATCACATTGCATCATTTGATTTGATTCATCAAGAAAAGTATTTGTTTCTTCAGCAACCATTTCTATTGCTTCACTATAATGAGCTAGGATTTCCTGTAATTCTTTTTTAATTTTTTCAAATTTCATAAATATCTCCTAAAATTCCATTGTAGCTTTTATCGCTTTTTTCCAGCCATAAATTAATTTTTGAACTTGCATTGAATTTAAATATGGTTCAAATTTTTGTTCGACTTTATATTTGTCAATTAAATCATTTTTATCGACAAAAATACCTGTCGCCAAACCAGCTAGCATTGCTGCTCCCAGTGCTGTGGTTTCGAAGTTTTCTGGCCTAACAATTTTTGTTTGCAGTAAATCTGACTGAAATTGCATCAAATAATTATTTCTGCAAGCTCCACCATCTACTTGTAAAGCAGCAATAGTTAAATCTGTATCTTGTTGCATTGCTTCTATCAAATCATAAGTTTGATATGCTAAAGATTCTAAAGTAGCCCTAATTATATGATTTGTTGTTGTACCTCTTGTTAAACCAAAAATTGCTCCTTTAGCATTTTGATCCCAATAAGGTGCACCTAAACCAGTAAAAGCAGGGACTACATAAACTCCATCACTACTTTCTAATTCGTAGGCAATTCTTTCAGTTTCCGAAGCTTTTTCAATAACTTTTAAACCATCTCGTAACCATTGTATAGCTGCTCCAGCTACAAACACTGAACCCTCTAAGGCATAAACAATCTCATCTTTTATTTTCCAACCTACTGTTGTTACTAATCCATTTTTAGATTCTACTCTTTTATTTCCAGTATTAAAGAGTAAAAAACAACCTGTTCCATAAGTGTTTTTACATTGACCTTTTTCAAAGCACATTTGACCAAACAAAGCACTCTGTTGGTCACCAACACAAGCTGCAATTGGAAGTTTTGTACCAAATATATGAGTATAACCATAAATCTCACTGGAATCTTTTATTTCTGGCAACATACAGTTTGGAACATTCCAAATATCCAAAAGTTCTTGATCCCACTTTAATGTATCTAAATTCATCAACATCGTTCTAGAAGCATTAGTTACATCGGTGATATGAACACTGCCATTAGTTAACTTATAAACTAACCAACTATCAACTGTACCAAATAATAGTTCACCATTTTCTGCTCTTTTTTGGCCATTTTCAATATTATCTAAAATCCATCTTATTTTACTGCTAGAAAAATAAGGGTCAATTGGTAAACCAGTTTTTCGTTTTATTACATCAGTATATCCTGCCCTAACTGCTTTTTCGCATAGTTCATTTGTTTGTCTTGATTGCCATACTAATGCATCATAAACAGGTAAACCAGTTTTTTTATCCCAAACAATTGTAGTTTCTCTTTGATTAGTAATTCCTATTGTCTTGATATCTTTAACATCAATTTTAGCTTTTTCTATCGCATTTAAACAAACATATTGTACTGAAGTCCAAATTTCAGAAGCTGACATTTGAACCCATCCAGGTTTTGGAAAAGTATTAGCCACTTCTTGCTGACTAATAGAAATTATTTTTAGATTATCATCAATTATCATCGCCCTTGAAGAGGTTGTTCCCTGATCAATTGCCAATATATATTTGCTCATATGAATCTCCTTTGTTGTTTTTATTTTATCATATTATAATCATAAAATGTCTTTATTTAATTTAATCCGAAAGTGAAGTATAATTAACTTAAGGTAAACATTAATGTTTTTACCAACAAACATAAAAAAGGATGTTAGAAAGAGAATAATTCTAAATTTCTAATAAAACCTAGAAAGCGCCAATGCTTGAGCATTCAAATCATAAGTGATATTATTATATGTGGAGTGAATAAGATGAAAAAAATTATATTAATTTTGTTATCAATATTATTTAGTATCAGTTTATTAACTGTCAGTGCTGCCAATGACTCAGCTATCATTATTATCAATGGCTCAAATACCACTATTTGTGATGGTTTAGCTTTTGTTGAAGTAAATGCCAACAGTCAAACAGGTGTAAAAAATATCAAAGGTCAAGTTAAATACGATAAATCAGTATTAGCAGTTTTTGATGTTAAAGTCTCAGATAATTTAAATGGCTGGGATTTTAAAGTCGATACTTCAAAAGCAGGAGTAATTAGTTTTAATGGAACTGCTACGACTAATGACCCAATTGATTCTGATAGACTACTATTTGTAGTAACTTTTATTGTTCATGGTTCGCTGGAAACAACCACTACTGTTTCCTCTAGTAATGTAACTTCAGAAATAATTGAAATTGGAACAGTAACAACTACTGTTGTAACAAATCAAGAGGAAATTGATGCAGCTAGAGAAGCTGGTGAGCCAGAGCCAGAACCTATTACAGAACAGGTTGAAGAAGAAGTCGAAAATAAAAGAACTATTACCTTTGAAAATGGTTCTCATTCTATCAAAGTAGTTAAATCAGTTAGTAAAAATTGCTATTTAAAAAATATTGAAGTTGAAAAAGGAACATTATCTCCAGTTTTCAATAAACTTACCAATGCTTACAAAGTAACAATTAACGACAAAGAAGAACTAAAAATCAATTATACAAAAGAAGATGAAAAATCAAAAGTTGTTATTCAAGATGAAGTAAATAACCAAGTTGTAATTACTGTAACAGCAGAAGATGGAAATAACAACAGTTATGTTCTGACAATTATTAGACAACCTAATTACAACCATTCTGATCCTAATGCTAATGTTGATGATCCAAACTTACCAATTAATCCGGGAACGATAGATGGAGAAAATGGTAATAATCTAGCTTCAATTACTAATACAAGAGCATTTATTATTATAGCTCTAGTTGCTGTTTCATTAATTGGAATTGGTGTTGGTGGTAGTTTAATTTATAAAGGAAGTCGTGAATAACAACTTCCTTTTTTTATCTTTTTCAAAATTTTAAAAAACACTAGTCCCTTTGATTTAAATGTTTTCTAGTAGTTCTATTAAATCATCCAATCCTTCAATAAAGCAGTGTTCAATAGTTCCAGTATCAACTGCTTTAGCTAAAGAAGAATCTAATGGTAGTTTAGCCATTACTTTTAAATTAAACTGCTTTGCTAATTCTTCGGTATTGCTATCGCCGAATAATGAAATATTCTTTCCACAGTCATCACAGATAACATAACTCATATTTTCCACTAAACCTAGAATCTTGACTTTCATCATTTCAGCCATTTTAACAGCTTTCTCGACAATCATTCTAACCAACTGTTGAGGAGTTGAAACAATGATAACTCCATCTATTGGAAGTGATTGGAAAACTGTTAAAGGAACATCACCAGTTCCTGGAGGTAAATCTACAAATAAGAAATCAATATCTCCCCAAATAACATCAGTATAAAACTGCTTAACTAATGAAGTAATTAAAGCACCACGCCATAAAACTGGTTGGCTTTTTTCTTTTAGTATTAAATTAGTAGATACTATTTTGATTCCACTTTCACTTTCTAAAGGTAAAATACTGACACCATCACTAAATAAAAATCCATCCACCCCAAAGGCTTGTGGTATTGAAGGTCCAGTAACATCCGCATCTAAAATCCCGACATTGTATCCTTTAAAGCGCATTGCACTAGCAAGCAAAGAAGTCACAATTGATTTTCCTACTCCACCTTTTCCAGAAACAACACCTATTACCTTTTTAATATTGCTATATTGGTTTGATTTAACTTTTAAATCTCTATCTGGACAATTTTGTAAGCAAGTAGAACAGTCATTAGTACACTCTTGATTTGTTGAATCTTCAACAAAATCAGCTTGTCTGCTCTCACAATCCTCTTGACACAACGAACAGTTATTATCACATTCAGTCATAACGATTTCTCCTTATTTATTTCTTTTAAAAAGGTTATTTCTAACCTTTCAATCCATTTGCTTGTCTTTCCATATTTTCAATTATTACATCAAAAATTTCTCCTAAAGAAGCACAATATTCCAATACTAACCATGGTTCATTAGTATGATAATGAATCTTAATTAATTCCTCATCCCCCACTGCTAATAAACTGTCACCACTAAAATTTTCAATAAAATAATCACTGATTGCCTCTTCATCTAGGTTTTCTCCTGAAATCAACAATTGAACATCATATTTGAATTCCAACATTTACTCTCTCCTTTATTTTTTCTTTTTTACTAATGCTCTAACACAAGCAATAGCAATATATAAACTGTATAGTCCTATGCCTATTGAACCAAGAACTAGTGCAGTCATATTTACATCATTAAATGAAAAATTTATAAAATTAGCTGTTTGCTCTAAAACATAATAAACCAACAGTGCTGGTAAAAGCAAACATAGTATAATCATTAACATTAAAATTCGGCTATCTTTTTCAGCCAATTGGTCAACTCTTTTAGCGTTTTCTGGAACTGAAAAATCTTTGGCCTCTCTTAGTTTAGGGATAAAGAACTTACGATAATAAATTTCAAAAGCAATAAATAACACTAAACTAATAATTGCAGCAACTACTATATCCCAAATTGAAAATGAAAAAATAAACGCTAAAATTACAATCATTACTCTAGTATCTAAAAACCTAAAAGCTTTCTCTTCTATATCTTCAATAAAGTAAGCTTTTTTTGTTAATTTATCAAATAGAATTAGACGATTATAACCATCTTTAAATGTTCTGTCAGTGATAACGGTTATTTTTCCATATTTATTTTTCATAGTCCCTCCTAATCAACAAAATATTTTTCTACCCTTACATTTATATTACAAACTATTTCATCAACTATTGTTTCTGATAAGTTGGCTAATTCATTGAAATCTATTGTTAAATTACCACTTTTTCCAATTAAAACAACTTCATCACCAGCTTTTACATTTTTTATATCAGTAACATCTACCATCATTTGATCCATACAAATTCTTCCAACTATGTTTGCTTTTTGACCATTAATTAAAACATAGCCTTTGTTAGAGAGTCTTCTTGGATAACCATCTCCATATCCAACTGATAAGCTAGCAATTTTTCTTTCCTTATCACTAATATAAATATGACCGTAACTGACACCTTCATGAGCTTTTATTGTTTTGACCATTTCAACTTGACTTTTCCATGTCATAACTGGTTTTCTTTTGTACTTATTTTCAACCACGCCAACATCAAAACCTAGTAACATAAATCCAGGTCTAACATAATCATAAACAAAATCAGGATAGTTTAAAATTCCAGCACTAGCACATAAATGCGTTCTACCAGTATCTAATCCTAATTTTCTTATTTTAGCCAAAAACTTGTCGTAAGTTTCCTTTTGCTTGTAAGTAAATTGTCTGTCATTTTCTTCAAAACTATCAGATCTACATAAATGAGAATAAGTACCATTAATCTTTAAATAAGGACTATCATAAATTGTCTTTATTTGATTATCAGTTAAATCTGCGTTTACTCCTATTCGATTCATACCTGTATCAACTTTAACTTCAACATTAAGTTGAACGTTGTTTTCTTTGCAGAAATCAATCATTTCAACCCCATGATTAAAATCTATAACCGAAAAAATAAGATTATATTCTTCAGCAACTAACCACTGCTCTTTACTAGAATATCCTAGTATAAGCATTGAATCTTCTAAACCTGATTTTCTAAGTTCGATGGCTTCTGCTAGTGATGCCACAGCAAAATCTTTTACTCCTTCTTCTTTCATTATTTTAGCTAGTTGATAGGCACCATGGCCATAATAATCAGCTTTTATAATGCCAATAATATTGGTTTGTTTAGGTAAAATGTTTTTTAATCCTTTTACATTATCTCTAAAATTACTTTTAGAGATTTCTCTATAACATCTTTTTAAAATCATTTATTAGTCCTTTAATTTTAGTTCAATTAACTTATTTATTAATTCTCTATAACCCAAGCCTTTAGCTTTAAACATTGCAGGATATAGAGAATGAGAAGTAAAACCTGGAATAGTATTAACTTCATTAAAGATTATCCCTTTAGAAGAGTTAAAGAAATCAACTCTTGCTAGAACATCACATTCTAAAATGTTAGCAATAATCAAGCCTAATCTATTAACTTCAGCTTGTACTTCTTTTGAGATATTTTTAGCAGGAACATAGATTTTAGTTTTATATCCATCATATTTTTCAGCATAACCGTACATTTCTGTTTCTACCACCACTTCATAAACTTCTCCAGTTGTATTAGTTCCTAAAACTCCACAACCTACTTCTGTTCCATCGATAAATTCTTCTAATAAAATCTTATTATCATATGAAAAAGCATCATTGACATATTTAACAAAATCCTCATAATTCTTTATTTTATGAGCACCAAATGACGATCCTTCCCTAGCTGGTTTTACATAACAAGGTAATTGCAGTTTTTCTTTTGTCTCTTCAAACATTTCTTCAAAAGAAGGACAATTTTCTTTTTTATAAACAAGATACTTAGCCATTTTTATACCCGCATCTTCACAAATAATATGGGTGAACTCTTTATCCATAGCGATGGCACAGCTAGTCATATTAGTTGAAATACAAGGTATACCACTTAAATAGCATAAACCTTGGATTGAACCGTCCTCACCATATTTACCATGTAAAATTGGAAAGATTGCATCTACTCTATCAATTTTATTAGTTTTTAAGTTGTAAAAGCCATGATGAGCATTGCTAGCTGACAAAATAACTTCTTGGTTATTTTCATCTTCTTGCCATTTTCCATTTTCTATTTTATCAACACTACCACTATAGTGATACCATCTTCCATCTGTGGTAATACCGACCATATATTTTGTATACTTTTCATCTATATTACTTAAAACAGATGCTGCAGACATCAAAGAAACTGGATGTTCACTTGACTGTCCACCAAATAATACTGCAATAACACTCATAATCAATCCTCCAACTTTTCAATTAGACTAGCAAATTTCATTCCGTTGCTGGCCTTAAAGAAAATAACATTTCCTTTTGTTAAATATTGTTTTATTTCATCAACAATTTCCATAGCACTATTATAATGCTTTGAAACAATATTGTTTTCTTGTAATTTTTCCTGTAACGCTTTTATCTGATTACCTACAAGGTATATCTTATCAAACAACCTAAAATCTATCAAATTAGCCATATTAGCATGCAAAAACAATGAAGTTTCACCTAATTCCAACATATCACCAATGACCACAATCTTTTGATAACTATTGCTATAATCTATAAGTGTTTCCAAAGAAGCTGCTAAAGATGATGGATTTGAATTATATGTATCATCAACAATAATAGCATCTTTTATTACCTTTACTTGCATTCTATGTGGTGTAAGTTCTATTTTCTCAAAACCTTGCTGAATTTGATCAATTGTTAAACCTAATCTTTCAGCTATAGCAATAGCTGCTAGTCCATTTAAGACTTGATGTTTGCCTAAAATAGGCAGACGAAAAACTGTTTCTGGGTAGTTTTTAACAGTGAAATTAGTATATTTATCCCTAATTGAATAATCTAAAGCCTTAATATCGCTTGCTTTTTCAAAACCATAAGAAAATATTTGATTATCTTTTAAGCCCATCTTTTTTAATTGTTCTTTTACTCCATATGAGTCATAAGAATAATAACAACAACCATCTTTTTTCAGACGTGAATTAATCCAACATTTTTCCTTAACAATGTTATCTAATGTTAAAAACTGCTGCACATGTGCTAAAGCAATATTGGTAATAACTGTAATATCTGGTTCAACCATATTGACTAACATTTCCATAATACCAAAATCATCAATTCCCATTTCAATAACTGCACATTCTACATCATCATCCATGTTAATTAAAGTTATTGGAACTCCTAACTTATTGTTAT
This sequence comes from Erysipelotrichia bacterium, assembly GCA_012800355.1. Classification (GTDB taxonomy): domain Bacteria; phylum Bacillota_I; class Bacilli_A; order Erysipelotrichales; family Erysipelotrichaceae; genus UBA1783. The sequence goes on from JAAZJL010000022.1 coordinate 16,649, forward strand.
GATTACCAATTGTTTTAAATGTTTTATATTTCGTTGATAATACAGCTGCAATTATATCTTTAGTTGATGTTTTTCCTGAAGAACCAGTAATACCAATAAATTTACAATTTAATGACATACGATAGTATCTTGCTAAAGTTTGTAAAGCATTTAAAACATCAGAAACAACAATCAAGTTACCTTTAGGTTTTTCAATTATAGAATCCTTTTGCCAAAAGCTAGCTTTAATACCTTTATTAAATAAATCAGCAACAAAAAGATGACCATCGGTATTAGCACCTTTAAATGGGGCAAACATTTGATCTTCTTTTAATAATCTTGAATCACAGTTAACACCTCTAATTATCTGACTTCCATCACCAATTAGCTCACCGTTAACAATTTGGGCTATTTTCTTCAAACTATAATTAATCATAAAGGTTCCTTTCAGCAAGAAAAAGCACTAATAGTAGTGCTCTATCACATATTTTTACTTTTAATTAAATCAACTATTTCCATCACATATTGATGACAAATTTCATCAGTCGATGCTTCAATCATTACTCTAACCAACGGTTCTGTACCACTTGCTCTTACTAAAACCCTTCCATCACCATGTAAAATTTCTTCTATCTCTTTACATTTGGCAATTACTTCTTCATCTTTTAAACAAGATTCTTTATTTTTGACTGGTACATTAACTAAAAGTTGTGGATAAATATATAAATCATCTGTTAATTCATTTAGTGTTTTGTTTTCACTAATCATAACATTTAAAATTTCTAAAGTTGTTAACAAACCATCACCAGTAGTAGCATGCTCTGAAAAAATAATGTGTCCAGATTGCTCTCCGCCTAAAACATAACCATTTTCACACATGTTTTGATAAACATATTTATCGCCAACAGCTGTTTTTTCATAACCAATACCTAACTTATCAAGTTTTTTAAATAGACCCAAATTAGCCATTACTGTTGTAACAATTTTGTTGCCCTTTAATCTTCCTTGACTAGCTAAATATTTGCCACAGCAATATAAAATCTTGTCACCATCAACAACAGTACCATCACCAGCAACTGCAATGACCCTATCTGCATCACCATCATAACTAAAACCACAATCATAATTGCCCTTTTTAATAGCCTCAACTAGAACATCTATATGGGTTGAACCACAATCTAGATTTATATTAATGCCATTAGGTTGATTGTTAATAGCCTCAACTTGACAATTTATACTTTTTAATAGCTTTTCAGCGATAAAACTAGCAGAACCGTTTGAACAGTCAATTAAAAGTTTGTAGTTTGATAAATCTAACGGAAATTCTCTTTTTAAATAATCAAGATAAATGTCCAATCCTTCAGTATAATCATAAACCTGTCCAATGTTTTCTTTAGTTGCATAGGCAAGCTCACTTTCGCCATACATGTATTCTTCAATTTGTTCTTCTAAATCGCTCTCTATTTTAGTTCCTTGATTAGAAATTATTTTAATACCATTATCGTGGTATGGATTATGAGAAGCTGAAATCATTAAACCGCAATCAAAACCTTGGTTTCTTACCAAATAGACTAAGCTTGGGGTAGAACATATTTTTAAAAGGTATACATCACAACCACTAGCTGTTAAACCAGCAGCCAAGGCAGTTTCAAACATTGAGCCAGAGATACGAGTATCTCGGCCAATCAAGGCTTTTCCACCATTAAAATGATTTCCCATATATCTGCCAATACGATAAGCCATGTCCACGGTTAAATTTTCATTAGCTTTACCTCTGATTCCATCTGTTCCGAAATGTATTTTCATTTTTGACCTCTATTCAGATATTTCTACCTGAATATACTTTCTACCATCTTCAATTGCATAGGTTACAAAAATATTGTTTCCAACTACATTGATTGGAACCTCTTGTACTCCAACAACTACATTACTTAAGTCAATAGTTACAGAGATTTCATCTGCGGAAATTGACTCTATATTTCTCAGTGTACCTGTAACAACAACATTCATTAAAGCATCTGAATCTTTTACTAGTTTAGGCTTGTATTTAGGATTAACATTTTCCCAAGCAACCTTAACTCCAGTAATAACCTTACTGGTAACTTTATCAATAGTAACCTTCATATTTACCTTGGTAATATCCATCTTCATAACACCACTTGGCATTGTTAACGTTGTTGAAATGTCAGTGTTTTTAGTAATTGATGAAATGTCTAAATCAATATAAATAGCATCAATAACTGCTAGTACATCAGTAGGTGCAGAAATTGTTACAATTGAATTATCTAAGGCAATTTCATCAATCGCATAGCCTTCAATTAATTTACCAATTGGTCTAACAATGATTGGAACCTGCTTATTAGGCTGAGTAACTGTAACATCAACCGTTACAAATTCAGGTATAATATCACAATTTACGACTACACCATTATTATCATAAGCGACAATTGGTGCTTGTCTTGTAAAATTAGCATCGACATCAGTAACATCGATTAAAGCCTTAACAAAGGCAATAGAGTTGATTGTGTCTTGTGAAGCTCTAATTAAAACTTCAGTTGTATCAAATGTTACATTAGATAAAATGAAAGCTGAGTCCATCTTGTTTTTATTAATATATTCATAAGAAATATTATACTTAGTGGTTATTTTCTTTTTAATCGTTACTAGAACTCTTGGATTTTCTAAAACATTGACCGTTAAATCGCTACTAAAATTAGTTGGACTTAAAGTTATTGTATGTGTTCCTTCTGTTAAACCAGATAAATCAGCTGTTACTATAGAGTTTGTCTTTCCTTTTTGTAAAGAAATATCGCTGATTGCTCCAGAAATTAAAACATCAACAGTTTTTGGAATACCACTAATTTCATAAATTTCCGAATTGTAAATTATTTTAACTGGCACTCCAGTTAAAGTAGATGATTGTGTAACACCAAAAGTATCACTAGTAGATACATTAACTGAAATATACATAACAATTGCCATTACTAAAGCAATTAATTTTGAAAGTCTTTTACTAAAGAAAGCTTTAGTTAATAATGAAGATAGCCATCTAAAGAAATAAATGAAAGCATTTTCTAAAGAAGCATACGTTCTAGCAACCTTTTTTGAGTTAGCAGCAATCTTTTGAGCTATTTCTAACTTTTCCTTTGGATTTGGATTATTGCTTAAATTATCTTTTTTGGACATTTTCACTACCTCCTTTTTCAGAAGATTTTTCTATTCTATCTGTTCCAGTAGTAACACTAGTAGTCTTAATAACATTTATACCACCAGTGTTTGATGCTGTATCTTTAGGCACAGCAACTTTTCTAACTGTGACATTTTCATCAACAGTGTTCTCAGCTAAAGTAGATGAAATTAAACTTTCTACTAATTTTTTAGGAGCATTAATTTCACTAACATCCTCTTCTTCAAAATCAACAGTCTTAAAACTAATTGTTCTGAAATTTTTCATTTCATGATTATCAAGATTATTTAATTGATCTTCAATTTCACTATCTTGGTCTAATCTTTCAAATTCTTTTTCAAATTTATTTACTAAATCATCAATTGAAACTGAAACATTACTTGTTCTTGGTCTACTTTCACCAGAAATATTCTCTTTATTTAAAACAATACGTTCTAAGTAAGATCTTAATTTTCTCTCGTTCATTTGAATTAATTTACCTTGTTCAGCTACTGAAACTCTTCCCGTTTCTTCTGAAACAACAATGGTAACAGCATCGCTTATTTCACTAATACCAATAGCTGCCCTATGTCTTGCCCCATATTTAGCAGGCAAATCCATCGTTGTTGGTGGAAAATACGCTGAAGCACACGATAATTTATCTCCTTGAATAATGACTGCTCCATCATGTAATGGAGTTGTAGTCATAAAAATTGAGCAGATCAATTCTGCACTAACTAAAGAATTCATTCTTATACCCGTATTTACATAATCTTCTAAAGAATGAGCTTGTTCTAGTGTAATTAAAGCACCGGTTTTACTGGCTGTTAAGTTTGCAGTGGCAGCCATTAATTCATCAATTAAAGATTCTTTTTCTGTTGATGTTAAGGTCGCAATTCTAGCTAAGGCATTACTTTTACCAAGTCTTTCTAAAATTGATCTAATTTCAGGTTGAAAGATGACAATAATAGCTAAAAATCCCCAAGATACGATATTGTCTGCTAACCACGCAACTGTAGTAAGTCCTAACAATTTAGAAACAGACTGAATAAGTATAATTAATAAAATTCCTTGGAAAATTTGGATTGTTTTTTGATTTGTTCTTACTACCTTAATAAGATAGTTCAAAACAAACCATACTGCTAGTATATCTATTCCGATTTGTAGATAATCTATTATTGATTCATAGGTTAATGATATATGCACTACTACACCTTCTCTCTTCTTTCTTAAAAATTTTTACACTTAATTATATCATATATAATTATCAGTTTATAGCACCATTAAAACAGTGATTGCCCACTGATACTTATATATTCTATACTATTTTCCAGACAACTACAAATTGAAAGTAAACTAGGCTATAATATAAACAAAGGTGTAAATATGGAAAATAAAATTGAAATTATACAACTAGAATATAAAGAAAAACAAATTACTCTAATTCCTACTGCTCATGTATCAAAAGAAAGTGTGGAACTAACAAAAGAGACAATTGATGCTATCAAACCAGATAGCATCTGTATTGAATTGGATAAAGATAGATATAATTCTTTGATTGACCCTATTAGATATCGCAATACTGATATCAGTAAAATAATCAAAGAGAAAAAAGTATTTATGATGTTAGTTAATGTCATTTTGGCAAACTTTCAAAAAAAGATTGCTGAAAAGCTAGGTTCTAAAAGTGGACAAGAAATGTTGGTAGGAATTGAAAAAGCAAAAGAATTAAATGCCAATTTAGTTTTAGCTGATAGAAATGTCACTACCACATTCAAAAGAATTTGGGCTAATTTAAGTTTTAAAGATAAATTAAAACTTATTTCGCTTTTAATGTCTTCTGTTATAGAAGAAGGGGAAATCACCGAAGAAGATTTAAAATCTCTTCAACAAAAGGATATGCTTACTGCTGCCTTAAATGAAGTAAGTAAAGAATTTCCCAATATTGCGGAAGTGTTAGTTGATGAAAGAGACAAATACTTGGCATATAAAATCAAAAATGCTCCTGGAACAAATATTGTCGCTATTTTAGGAGCAGCCCATACGATTAATATTCCTAAATACATAAATATGGAATATGAAATAGATCAATATGATGTAATTCCTGAAAAAAAGAAATCAAGTAAATTACTAGGTTGGATTATCCCAATCATAATTATAGCTTTAATTTTAACAAGTTTTAGACTTGATACCTCAATTGGTTTACAGCAAATTAAAAGCTGGATTTTGATTAATGGTTCATTAAGTGCTTTAGGGGTATTAATTTGTAGAGGAAACATTTTATCAATGTTAACAGCTTTTATAGCTGCACCTATAACTTCCTTAAATCCTCTACTAGCTGCTGGTTGGTTTGCTGGATTAGTTGAAGCCAAAATATTAAAACCAACAGTTGCTGATTTTGACAGTCTATCTAATGACTTAAATACCTTTAAAAGCTTTGTAACCAACAAAGTAACTAGAATACTACTAGTTGTTACTTTGGCTAATTTAGGTAGTACGATTGGAACTTTTGTCAGCGGATTAAATATTGTCAAAGCTATCTTCAACCTAATATAAGGAGGAAAAAAATGAAACAAGCACTAAAAGTTTATATCGAAGAAAATAAAGATGAAATTTTCTCACTGGGAGAAAAACTTTTCAACTGTCCTGAATTAGGATTTAAAGAGTTTAAGACTAAAGAAATCATCATTGATTATCTAAATAAACATAATCTTAAAGTAAACAAAGAGTTTTTTCAAACTGGTTTTTCCGTTTCTATTGGAAGTGGTAAACCCCATATTGGTTTAATTGCTGAATTAGATGGTATTCCAACCATTGGCCATCCTAATGCCAGCAAAACAGATAATGCTGCTCACTCTTGTGGACATAGTACTCAAGTAACCATAATGCTAGCGGCTTTAGATAGTTTAAATCAACAAATCGACAAATTAAAGGGGCAAGTCACTTTATTTTTTACTCCAGCAGAAGAATTTACTGATATTGAATATCGTAAGAAGCTAATTGATGAAAATAAAATTAAGTATTTATCTGGCAAACAAAATATGTTAGCAGATAAAATATTTGATGATTGTGATTTGCTTATTCATCTACATAGTTCATCAGGCAGTTCTGGTTATCGTTTTTCAGTTAATTCAACATTAGCTGGATTTATTTACAAAAAAATTACTTTTTTAGGCAAAGCAGCACATGGCGCAGTTTGTCCTGATGAAGGAATTAATGCACTTAATATGTGTAATTTATTTTTAAACGCTGTAAATATGTTAAGAGAAACCTTTAAAGATGAGGACATGGTTAGAGTTCATGGAATAATATCTAAGGGTGGAGATACTGTTAATTCTATACCTGAAGAAGTTGTTTATGAATGCTATATTAGAAGCGCTAACCCCAATTACCTGTTAAAGTTAAATGAAACAGTATCAAATGCTGCTAGATGTTGTAGTAAAGCTTTAGGTGGTAATTGTGCAATTGAAGATATTCCAGGTTACTTACCATTGATTCCAAACGAACCTTTAAGTAAGGTACTTTATAAAAATATGTTAGATTACACTGATGCCAGCAAAATCAAATACAATGAAAAAAGCATTGCTGCTGGAGATCTTGGTGATGTTAGCGTGTTTAAACCAGTTACTCAATATGGTTACACTGGTTTTAAAGGAACAATGCACGGTAACGACTTGCAAATTGCTGATCCTTATGAAGTATATATTGTCCAAGCTGAAATTGTGGCAAGCAGTGTTATTGATTTGCTAACTGATAAAACATTAGTTGATAATATCGTTAATGGTTTTCAGCCAAAAATGACTTATCAGCAATATTTAAATTATTTAAATAAACAAGAATAGTTTTCTGCTGTTTCTTTCTTATATTTTGGAGGTATTCTATGAGTGAAATTACAATGTTAGATTATATTAACGAGACACCTGAAACTGTAAAAAGAATTATTGAAAACAGTTATGAATTTACTAAAGTTTTAACTGAAAATTACATCAATAATGATTATGAGGGAATTCTATTAATTGCCTGTGGCTCTAGTTATAATGGTTGTTTATTAGCAAGATATTTTATTAGAGAAGTTTTAAATTGTGAATGTAAATTAGTTACTCCGTTTACATTTTATCATCACGAATATAAACTGCATAACAAGATGATGAAAATTAATGTTTCCCAATCAGGATGTTCAACAAATATTTTAGACTGTTTAAATAAGTTAAAAAATTACAATCAACAAACTATTTGTCTAACAGGACGAGATGATTGTGATGCCAAAAAATATAGTGATATCTTAGTTAATTGGCAAGTTGGAGAAGAAAAAATTGGTTTTGTAACCAAAGGTGTTATTTCTTTAGCAGCGTTTTTAATGTCTTTTGCCTTAGAAACGGCATTAAAAAAAGAAATAATTAAAAAAGAAAAATATGATTATTACAAAGGACAAATGAATTTAGCAATGGAAATACATCCAGAAATAGTCAGTAATAGTATTAAATTATTTGAAGAAAACATCTCTGATTTTACTAACAGTCCTTGTGTTTACTTACTTAGTAGTGGACCAAATCTAGGAACCGCAACTGAAGCAGGATTAAAGATTTCAGAGACCAGTTGTATCAGCGCTTTAACTTTTGAGGTTGAAGAGTACTTACATGGTCCAATATACCCTTTAACTCCAGATACCTTGTGTTTATTTATTGATAATAATGATTCATTTTCTTCAAAAAGAATCATTGATATTGCTATTGCCAACAATATTGTAAGTGAGAAAACTTATGTTATTTCTAATAGTAATAGAATAGATAATCGTAAAGCAATTAGAACAAGCAAGCAAACCGATCCACTAGTTTCACCACTTTACAAACTTGCTGGCTTACAGGTTATAGCTTATCTAATGACTGAAAACACTAATAAATATATACCACATCCAAACATTAAAGCCTTTAAAAATGCTAATGCGGTAGCCAGTAAAAGTCGAAGTGACTTATATTTAGATTTACAACAAAATAATTCATAAAAAATAAAGGGCATCAGCCCTTTATTTACAGATTGTTGATAAATAGGTTTTTTGATAAAACCTGTTTTTTTATTGGATATATTATTTCACAATTTGCTTTTTATTTTATAACTAAACAATAGGAAACTTTAAAATAGCTTTGAATAAATCGCCATCTATCTCTAACATTAATGAACCATTTTGTAGTTCAGCAAGACTTTTTGCGATTGATAAACCAAGTCCATTACCTTCAGTAGTTCTTGAATAATCACCTCTAGTAAATCTTTCCATTAATTCTTCTTCACTTATATCTAATTGTTCTTTAGAAGTGTTTTTAAAGGTAATTATAGCATTATCATCACTTTTTTCGATTGATAGATAAACTCTGGTTTCTGGCTGAGCATATTTGCAGATATTATCCATTAAATTGTCAAATATACGCCACATCCTTCTTCCGTCAGCCATAATTCTGATTTCTTCATCTGCCTGTTTAGTTACTAATATCAGTTTACTGTTATCCAGTTTTTCGGCATATTCACCAGAAGCTTGTGTTAAAAATACATTTGCATCACAAGGAGCAAGACTCACCTCAAGGTTTCCTGTTGAGGCCTTTGATGCTTCAACTAAGTCCTCAATTAATCTCTTTAACCTGTCAGATTGCCTAATTAGCACCTCCGAATACTCTTTAATTTTCTGGTTTTTTGTATTTTCTTCACTTATCAAAGAAGCATAATTAATAATTGATGTTAATGGAGTTTTAATATCATGCGATACATTAGTAATCAGTTCAGTTTTCATTCTTTCAGATTTTAATCTTTCTTCTACAGCAATTGCCATACCCTTAGAGACTTGATTTAAATTTTCTCCATGTTTTTTAAAGTCAAGAATAAGGTGCTTGGTATTTATCTTCCAACTTAAATCGCCATTAGCCAGTCTTTCGGCACCTTCTTTAAGTTTTTTCATATTAATTGCTAAATAGACAACCAATGGAAGCAATACAACAATTTTAACAAAAACATATTTCAAGTCGTAGCGAAAAACAACATCTAATAACAAGACAAACATTGTAGCAGCCACTACCTTCCAAACAACTGGAATAGCGACTATAAAACTAACAATTCCCTCGCTAATTAATTCTATTACTTTAAAACCTGACAATAACATTTTTTTAAGCAAGGATAATATATGATAAGTAATATTATTCTTCATTAATGTTTTAGTCTTTAATCTTGATACGAAAGTTAAAATCAAACCGAGAATTACTGCTAGATCAATTATTGAAATAGTGACTATATAAATCAACGATAATCCAATTTGTCCAGTCCTATTGAGTAAATCTAGATAATCAGGCATCAAAAATGATATAAGAATAAATACAGCTGCAATAAATAATAGTAGATCAAATGGAACTTTATTTAAAAGTCCAGCATGTAATTTGTCATCCTCATTATTATAACCTATTACATTTACTAAACTTACAATGCTATATGCATCAACAATTAATAGTACCAGTGCTAAAAGATAAATATTATAACGCAACTCATACAATAGCTTAACCACGTTTGATAAAAAACTATACTTGTCATTTGTCTGAAATGGATTTATTATTGTTGATTTTACTACATAATAGTCACCAACAATTTCCTTATCTTCAAGATTATACAAACCACCACGGACATATTCTCCATCTAAATAAAAGTAATACTCATATTGCCAATCTTCTACTTCTTCTGCAGAGAAACTTCTTTTTACAATATTGTCATTAACATCTAAAATCTCGAAAACAAGATTTCCATTATCTTCTACTACTTCAACATTGTCTGAATAAAGATATAATTCAAACTCATTGTAGCTATCTGTATATACAAATTCTTTTGCTGCAGAATAGAATATCTGATCTTCTCTTTTAGAGTAGAAATCTGCTTCAAAGAAAATAAGCATTGCTAAAAACGAACCTAATAATAAAAGTGTAGTAAACAGACTTAATAAGAATAATGTCGTTTTTCCCACTGTGCTTCTAGAAAACTTTTTCATTTCTATACCCTCTTTTCAATTTTATATCCCTGTCCAAAGATAACCTTAATATATCTTGGCTCTGCTGGGTTAATTTCTATCTTTTCTCTTATATGACGTATATGCACAGCAACTGTATTTTCTGCACCATAAGGTTTTTCTTGCC
>JAAZJL010000023.1 GCA_012800355.1 Erysipelotrichia bacterium
TCATCTTCATTGATGAAATTGATGCTGTGGGTAGACAACGTGGTGCTGGTTTAGGTGGCGGAAACGATGAAAGAGAACAAACCCTTAACCAATTACTAGTTGAAATGGATGGTATTGGTGAAAATGCAGGTATTGTTATTATTGCTGCAACAAATAGACCAGACGTATTAGACCCTGCCCTTTTAAGGCCAGGAAGGTTTGATAGACAGATTACTGTATCTATGCCAGATAAAAAAGGCCGAAAGGCTATTTTAGAGGTGCATGCTAGAAATAAGAAGTTTGATGATGATATTGATTTAGAAGCCTTAGCTTCTAGAACTCCAGGATTCTCTGGTGCTGATTTAGAAAACGTTTTAAATGAAGCAGCAATTATGGCAGTAAGAAATAATCACGATAAAATCAAGATGGTTGATTTAGATGAAGGTATTGATAGAACTTTAGCAGGTCCTGCTAAAAAGAGTAGAAAATATACTGAAAAAGAAAAGAGACTTGTGGCTGTCCACGAAGCAGGACATGCAGTTATTGGCATTTTCTTAGAAGCAGCTAATATTGTGCAAAAAGTTACTATTATCCCTCGTGGTGATGCTGGTGGTTATAACTTGATGACACCAAAAGAAGATACAATGCTGTCGACGAAAAGCGAATTAGAAGCTCAAATCTGTGGTCTTTTAGGTGGTAGAGTAGCTGAAGAATTAGTACTTAATGAAATTTCAACTGGTGCTACAAATGATATTGAAAGAGCAACAAAAATTGCCCAAGCTATGGTTAGTTCATTTGGCATGTCTTCTTTAGGACCAATTCAATATTCAAGAGAAGATGGAAATGTTTTCCTAGGAAGAGATTATACAACTAATAAGAGCAATTCAGAAAAAGTGGCTACTGAAATTGATGAGGAAGTAAGAAAGATTGTCGATAAAGCTTATAAACAAGCTCAAGAAATTATCAATAAACACCGCAAGGAATTGGATAATATTGTTGATGCTTTATTAGAACATGAAACATTAACTAAAGAAGATTTAGAGAATATTGTCAAATTCGGGACAAAAGATGCTCCAACAGAGCAAATTGAAGAAAAACAAGAAATTGAAAACTAATAATACAGCTGGCAATTGTCAGCTGTTTAATCGGAAGGAGTAAAGATGGATATATTATCAAGAGGGACAGCGTTAAATGGTAATGTTAGAGTATTTTGTTGTCGAACAACAGAACTAGTCCAAGAAGCAGTGGAAAGACATAATTGTTTGCCAACTGCAGCTGCAGCATTAGGCAGAACACTTTCGGTAGGCTGTGTTATGGGAACAATGTTAAAAGATAAAAAAGAGAAAATAGAAATTCAAATAGATGGTAATGGTCCTTTAGGAAACATGGTTGTAGATGCTTATTATGACGGTACAGTTAGAGGTTTTGTAACTAATCCAGATGTAGAGTTAACTAAGGATGATAATCCTCAAAAACTTGATGTTGGCAAAGCTGTTGGTACTGATGGAGTATTAAGAGTTATTAAAGATATGAGTATGAAAAGACCGTTTATTTCTGAAGTGCCACTTCAAACAGGAGAAATCGGTGATGATTTTGCTTATTATTATATGAAAAGTGAACAGACTCCTTCGGTGGTAAGTGTAGGAGTTTTAGTTGATGCAGATTATTCAGTTAAAGCTGCAGGAGCACTAGTAATTCAAATGATGCCATCAGCAACAGAAAGAGATATTCAAATTGTTGAAAATATTGTTGCTCATTTAAAACCAATATCTCAAATAATTGATGAGATGAAAGAACCTACAGAAATAGTGAAAGCTATTTTTGAAGACTATCAAGAACTTGCTACTCAAGAGTTAAGTTTTAAATGTGAATGCAATAAGGGTAAGTTTGCTATTGTTTTAAGCAAACTGCCAAAAGAAGATTTACAATTAATGATTGATGAAGATCACGGCTGTGAAGTTATTTGCAAATTCTGTAATACCAAATATAATTATGATGAAGGAACATTGCAGGGTTATGTAAACGCTCATATTGCTTATGAAAAACAACAAAAAGAGGTAGCTGGCAAAGCTTAAGTCTGATGCAACAGCTAAAAATAGGAAACGTCATATTAGATAATAGAATTATTGTTGGACCAATGGCTGGTATAAGTAATAATTCTTTTAGAAAGATCATCAAAGAGTTTGGTGCATCTTTAATATACTCTGAAATGATATCTGATAAAGCTATCTGTTTTAAAAACAAGAAAACTTTAAAAATGTGTGTTGTTGAACCAGAAGAAAAACCCCTAACTTTACAATTGTTTGGTCATGATATCAACACGATGGTTCAAGCAGCTATCTATTTAGATAAAGAAACAAATTGTGACATTATAGATATTAATATGGGCTGTCCAGTTCCTAAAGTTTGTAAAAGTAAAGCTGGTAGTGCCTTGATGCAAACGCCAGAACATGCTTACGAAATGGTAAAAGCAATTATTGATAGTGTTGAAAAACCAGTCACCGTTAAATTAAGAGCAGGTTGGAATCATCAACAAATTAATGTGGTCGAAATGGCTTTATTAATGGAAAAAGCTGGTGTAAGTGCTATTGCTGTTCATCCAAGAACTAGAAGCGATTACTATTCAGGAAGTTCTAACTGGGATTTGATAAAACAAGTAAAAGAAGTTGTTAAAGTTCCAGTGATTGGTAATGGTGATATAAAAACTTTAGAAGATTATATCGAAATGAGAAAACAAACTAATTGCGATTTTGTTATGGTTGCTAGAGGTTGTTTAGGTAATCCTTGGTTGATAAAACAGTTAGTTGAATATGAAAAAACTGGTGAAATTGTTGAAGAAGCGACTCATTTAGAAAAAATAGAGCAGTGTTTATATCATGCTAGAGAATTAGTAAAACTAAAAGGTGAAAAAAATGGTATCAAAATGATGAGGGGTCATGCTTGCTGGTATATTAATGGTCTAGCAAATTCAAATAAGGTTAAGGCTAAAATAAACAAGATGAACAAATACGAAGATTTAAAAAATCTGATGGAAAAATATATATATGCTTTAGAAAATGAAGATTACTCATTTTTAAAACAAGAATAAAAAAAGTTTACAACTATAATGTGATTGTTTTATTATAGGAGTATATAAAACAGGAGGTAGTTATGAAAAAACTGTTTTCTATTATCCTAACAGCTTTGATTATTTTATCTAACATTTACTTTGTAAATGCGAAAAGTATCGATAAGTTAGGAAGCGAAGGACAAGTCGATAATGTAGGTATAAGTTATGAAATAATCTACAACGAATTGCCTTCAAAAGTCTATTACGGTGTAAACGGAATAGACATTGTTAACGAAAATGGGAAAATCCATTTTCAAACCGAGTTTCCAGTTTTAAAACTCATCATTATTAATGATGTGGATAAAGATGGAAACAGTGATTTTTTAGTGTTTGAAGAAGTGGCACAATTTAATGACCAATTATTTGTGGTTAGTTCTAAAGATGGTAGTGTGATTTCTTCAACAAGATTTACACATTTGGAATCAAATGAAGATTTGGGTAACATCGAAAGCAATTCTTATATCTACGACATGCGTTATGTTGAAGATAAAGTGATGGTTTTATATGATTACAAACTTGTAAACCTTAATCCTCAAGACTGTTCAGTAATCTATGAATATGAAAACAAAGATAACATCTGGGACTATGAGGTTGTTAATGGTAAAATCTATTTCATTGATCAATTAGGGCAATTTGGAATTGTTGACTTTGAAACAGGAGAATTGATTGAAATACAGACAGTAGCCAATAAGCACTTTGTAACTTTAAGATACAACAAAGAACATTCGTTTAATGCTCAAATGAGCTTATTTGACATTTATTATGATGGTAATCAATTATACTTGTTAAGCGAAGATGGTTATTTATACTTTTATAATTTTGAAAGTAATTCTTTTGAAAACATACCAATTGGATTAATTCCAGAAGAAGATTTTATAAGCATCATTTCTGATAGTTATGGTTGGGCTAATAATGGACCAGTATATGATCCAGTGGGAATTTTTAAAGGTCAATTTAGAGGGTACAAAGTAATAGATGATAGTAAAACACATTTACTTATTTCTTGCTATTTTTTAGATGATCAAGCGCTAACTCAAGATGTTTATGGTCCTTATCCTTCAATGTATGCTCTTTACAATAAAGAAGATAAAAGCATTGTACTTTTTGGAGGAAATGTAGCAGCAATCAAATATAGCAAAGCGGTATTTGCAAAGTATGAAGTTGATGGAGAAGTAAAAGATGTCGTAACAACAGTTTTTGCTTCTGAAGAAAAAAGATTAAGAATAAACGTCTTTGATTATCAAGGAAATCAACTATTACAAAAAGATATAACTATTGATGCTTTACAATCAACAAGTAAATATAGTTTAAAATACGATGAAAATAACGGATATCTTCTAGAGATATTTTCAGCAGGTGTAATAAGTATGAATAAGAACTTTGGTTCAGTAACTTATTTATACGATAGCGTTTTTGCTAATTTAGAATTAATTAAAGATGATTATATTATTTTGTCTTATAAGGTAAACGGAAAGATTAATCGTATTGAAAAATATCAAGTTGATATGGAAACTATGATTTGGTCTTATGATTTGGATATTAAAGAAAAAAATCATGGCTTTGAAGTATTGAAATATGATGATTTTAATATGGATGGTGTTGAAGATGTCATCGGGATTGTTGTTAGTTATAACGATAAGGATGAACCAAAATACAGTAATTACATGATTCTTAATGGAACTGATGGGAAAGTATTAGCTAACAGAAAAATCTTCTTATATGACAATTATGATGAAAAAGGTAGAAAATACAAAGTTTATGCTTCATCAAAAGAAGTTGAACTTATAAGAGATTTAAACGGCGACAAAAAGAAGGAGCTATTGATTCCAGAGGGAATTGTTGCTTCAAATAGTTGGTCGGTGAAAGGATCAATTAGCAATTATTTTGACACTAAAGGTTATCCTTATGCTGTTGGTGATGTTAATAAAGATGGCTTTGTTGACTATATTTCAATCAGCGATACAAAAGTTGAACTATGGACATCAAGAATCTACTCTACTTACAATGTTGAATACAGAAAGCAAAAGGCTGCACTTTCATTGAAAAAAGAACATATGAATATGACTTATGGTACAATTTTTGGTGACATTAATAACGATGGAATCAAAGAATTTGTACTGATTAACAAAAATAATCAAGGCAACCAAATATTTGATGTTCACGATGGTAAGACATTAAAGAAAATGTACTCATTATGCCAAGATGGTGTAAAAGATTATGAAGTTTTTAGTTTGTTAGATATTGATTTAAATAACGATGGTTATAAGGAAATTTATCATGGTACTTACTATTGGGGAGCTTATATCATTGTTGATGGTAAAACTGGAGAAGATTTAACTTGGATTAACAAAAACGAATATAACAATGTAGAAATAAACGAAGATTATGGCATGATTCTAGAAAATATTGTTCCATTTATAATAGAAGAAAACCCTGACACTGGATTAATGTCAATAAAGGATATCAATGGTGATGGCTTAAATGATTTCGCTGTATTGAAATTTTATGATGATCAAGAAACATGGGAACGAATTAATGCCCTAATGGTTTATGATGCTAAAACTTTTGAACTATTAAAAGAATCTAGATTGAATTTTAAAGATTGGCCTGAAAGATATTATGATGTTGATAATACCGATAGATATATCTTCATTAAAGGTTCTCAAACTTTGATGTTAATTGACTTAGATGATTTTAAAGATGTTGCTAACTATAAATTAATAGCAGAAAAATTTGTTTTAATTAATGATAGTATGATTATTGCTAGCAATGGCGAAAATGAAGTTTATACCCTTGATATTGGAGAATCATTTAAAATTACTACTAAATTTGATGAACATATAGATGAGCACATTATCCACATAGAATGGGTTACACAACTTCCTTATGCAGTTACTGCAATTTATGACAATAATACTTTAATCACATTAACTCAAGATAAGCAATATGATTTGGAATTGACCGAAGGAAAACATGTAATCACACTAGAATTAAATGATGGACAAGGAAAAAGTGCAAAATCTAGCTTTGAAGTTACAGTATTAAAACAAAAAAGCAATAGAGGATATATTGTTGGACTCGCTGCTGTAGCAATTATTGTTGGCTTTGTATTAAACCTTTACAGAAAAACATATGTTAAAAGGCAAAGTAAGGGGGGACTAAAATAATGAGTGAATATTGTATTGAATTAAATAACTTGACCAAAAGATTTGGCAAGTTTACAGCGGTAGACAATTTTAGTCTTAAATTGCTTCCAGGAAAAGTTTATGGAATCGTAGGACCAAATGGTGCTGGTAAGTCTACCACTATGGCAATGATAATGGGATCTTTACATCCAAGCGAAGGAACAGGAAATGTTATGGGACATCAGTTGGGTAGTGAAGAAGCTTTAAAGATTTTAGGTTATTCACCAGAATTTACTAGTTTCTATGATGATATGAGTTGTGTTGAATATCTATGGTACATGGGAACTTTAGGTGGATTATCTAATGAAGAAGCCATGGAAAAAGCAATTAGTTTAATAAAGAAATATGATTTAGTTGACCATGCTTACAAAAAAGTTTCTAAGTTTTCTACTGGTATGAAAAAGAAAGTCTCATTAGCTCAGGCAATGATTCATGATCCAAAGATCTTATTATTAGATGAACCAACAGCTAACTTAGATCCAACTAGTAGAATGGAAATATTGGATACTGTAAGGGAAATGGTTCAAGAAAGAAATTTAACGGTTTTAATTAGTTCGCATGTTCTTACTGAGTTAGAAACTGTTATTGATCATGTTATTATGATTAACCACGGTAAACTTGTAATGGATGAAGATATTACAACAGCTCAAGAAAGATTTAAACAAGGCATTTTAGTTGTAAGTTGTGACAATAATGAATTACTACTTAAAGAACTTGAAAGAAAGTATAAAGTAGAAAATGGCAAAGGCACAATTAGAATTATGACTAGTGACGTTAATAGTCTGAAAAAAGAAGTTGTTAAACTAATTTTTGAAAATGATTTAGTTCTTAATGTCTTACACGAAGAAGTATTATCATTAGATTTATTGTATAAGCAAGCGCTTGAAGGAGAAAATAAATGAAACATATATTTTCAAGAACTTTAGAAACAACAATAAAAAAAGTAAGTCTAATTGTCAGTATTGCAATTAGCATTGCAGTAGGAGCAATCGTTGTTAATGCTAACAAAAATAATGTTGGTGCTTATCAAAATGTTTTAGAAAACGCATTAATGTTACAGCATTTACTGGTATATTTTGTTATTGCTGGTTTCTTATTAATGGTATCTACAATTTCTAATGCAACAGGACTTATTGCTAGTGAAGTGCATGAAGGAACATTCAAACTGTTAGCTGCCAAACCAAATTCAAGAACGCAGATTTTAGTAGGCAAAATACTAGGAGTCATACTAGGTCAAATTATCTTACTGGCAGTATCATTATTGTCATATTTTTCAACAGTAATTATTGCTAGTAATATTGATGGAAACATTATTAAAGAAATGGTATCTTATTTACCAGCATATTTCTTATATGGTGTTGTGATTATCTTATTTTTTACTGCCGTATCAACTTTCTTAAGTTGTGTCGCTAAAAGAAAAATTACCGCATTGCTACCACTTTTAGCAATAGTAGTAATTGCACTTGGATTTTTACCACTTCAAAGAGTCATGACACTGGTTAGGGAAGGTTCATCCCCAGTTACATTATACTATGTGGATATGAACTATCATTTTGGTTTAATTTTTAAATTTTTCGTTGAATTAGTAGATCCGATTAAACCAAACAGGATTATAGGTTATTTAACTAATTTGTTTACTGATTATAAGCTGGATCCAGATGTAACACGCCAGGAATGGGGTGGAAGAATTTTGCTAGCTAACAATTATTTATCAGCGACAGTTGTAATGCTATTTTATTCAATAATATCTTTAGTAAGTTATGTGATGTCATTTGTGATAATTAAGAAAAAAGACATTTAAAAAATTAAAGACCATTTGAATACTTATAAAAAAAGACTATCAGTTTCAATATGATAGTCTTTTACTATATTCTTTATAAGTCTATGGGTGTAGAAATAGGAGCATCTAATAATTCTGGATTTTCTAATAGGTGTTTGAAAATAGCAATACTTTTTACAAAATAGAAACCATCAGCAATTCTTTCATCAATTGTAAAAGAAATTTTCATTGCATCTTTTACTTGGTAAGTTCCATCATCATTGAAGAATGGAACTTTTTTTACTTTATTCAGTAAAATAAAGATGGAATTGGTGCTCCAGTTAATTAGATGATGATATTCTGCTTCTAAATTGATGGAACCTAAATTTGAAACATAAGCACTTGTTCGATATGGATCAACATCTAATATAGCTTTTGGTACTTTATCATAATAATCTAAAACAAATAATAATTTTACTACAATTCTTAGTAACCAACGAGGAATCTTGGTAAACCACTCGATAGTATTGGTGGTATCATCCTGAATACCTTCTCCTTTTATTTTGTATACTTCTTTACAAATCTTATTGTGGATTTGTTCAGAGATATTTTCATCATTATCTTCTACTTTAATGATTACTAGTGATTCATCAGCATTATCTTCAAATTTATTTTTAGCGGTGAAAGAGAAGGAAATTTCTTTTCTATCATAAAACCTATGGCCAATAGTAAAACGATTCATCATTGGACGAAGATAAAAAGTTTTTGCTACTGCTGCTAAAATAACATGGAAATAAGTATATCTGTACTGAGCTGTTTCGTTTTTCTTTTTCATATATTCGATGATATTAGTCATATCAAAGTAATCATTTAAAACTGCTTCATTATCAGCTCTGCCACCTAAAATATATGGCATGATCATATGCATTGGATCGTGTTCGGTTACTAAGTAACCATCTCTTCTATCTTTTTTGTTTCTTGTCATATTAATCCCTCATTTTCTATTTGTCAAATTTCATAAATTCTTTTTATTTTTTGTTCCACAACAGGTTTATCTCGCCAGTCAGTTTTACAATTTGCGATTTTATCAACGACTTCAATGCCTTCAACAACTTTACCAAAAGCAGCATAAGAACCATCTAAATGTGGAGAATCTTGATGCATAATAAAGAATTGTGAAGACGCACTATCTGGATGTTGACTTCTAGCCATAGAGATTACACCTCTAGTGTGTTTTAAAAGGTTATTAACACCATTAGTTAAAAACTCACCTTTAATTGTTTCGTAACTTCCACCCATGCCTGTACCAGTAGGATCTCCACCTTGAATCATAAACCCTTTAATAACTCTGTGAAAGATTAAGCCATCATAAAAATTTTGGCTAACCAGTTTTCTAAAGTTGGCAACGGTAATAGGAGCAGCTTTTTCATCTAACTGTAATTTTATGACATCACCATCACTTGTTTCAATAACAATCATATTTATCTCACTTTCATTGCTTTATCTATTTCTCTTTGTTGATCTCTTTCTTTAAGAGTCTGACGTTTATCATATAATGCCTTACCTTTGGCTAGAGCAATTTCTAGTTTACATAAGCCCTTTTTAATATACATTCTAGTTGGGACTATAGTGTATCCTTTAATTGAAACAGCTTTTTTTAAAGTACGGATTTCATATTTGTGTAAGAGCAATCTCCTTTTTCTTTTTTCTTCATGGTTAAAAATATTGCCATGATCATAAGCAGAAATATGCATTTCAACAACAAAAGCCTCATTTCCGATAAATTCAATGTAGGCTTCTTTTAATTGAACACGACCCTGACGAATACTTTTTATTTCAGTGCCAGTTAATTCAATTCCAGCCTCATAAAATTCTTCAAGAAAATATTCATGTCGTGCTTGTCTATTTACTGCTATGTTTTTTTCCATAAAACTCCTTTGATAAAAAAAGAACTACTTAGTCCTTTTTTAGTTTTGGGTAACAATTAACTTAATAATTACTAATACAAAGAATAAGACAGCCGAAATTAAAGTTAATGTCGAGATAACTTTTTCAGGTCCTCTTTCTTTCATGTTACTAAAAAGGTTTAAACCACCATTTCCACCAGTGAAAGCAGCACTAACACCAGCTGATTTTCCACTTTGTAAAAGAACTAATAGGATAATGAATACCGCAACAATCATAATAAGAATATCTAACATAATACGCGGCTCCTTTCAATATAAATGCTTTTATATTATAACAAATCATTAATGCTAATTCAATTAAAATATAAATAATGGAAATAGTGAATTAAAGATGTATAATTATATAGGTTTGAAATTAAGGATGTGTTGAAGATGAGAAATAAATTATTAAAAATATTCAATAAGAAAAATAAATGGACATTAGAAGATATAAGAAAAGAAGTAGTCATAGACAGCTCTTCTAAAATAGTAGAATTAATGAAAGCCTTAAATTCTTTAGTAGATGATAGAAAGTTAGTTAACAATCACGCTTATTATTATCTGGTTAAAGATGAAGATGTAGTTGGCAAGGTTAAAGATGTTTCAAAATTTGAAATTTCAGTCAGTAATGCTGAAAAGAAAGTTTATGTTGAAAAGAAATATGCTAAAAATGTCTTTGTAGAAGATGAAGTACTGGCTGTTAAAGAAAAAGGCGTTTGGAAAGTAAAACATATCTTTGCTCATAATATCTATAGAATTACAGGTTATTTTATTAAGTTAAAGGGGCAATTGGTTTTTCACAGTGATTTGGATTTCCATCGTGATTTTGAAATTACCAACATTAAACAATTCAAAGTAAATGTTAATGATCGAGTGGTTATAAAAGTATTAAAATATGATAACCCGATGGTAGCGGAAATAGAAAGAGTAATTGGAAACAATAAAGATAAGGGTGTTGATATTACTTCTTTATTACTTAAAAACAATGTTAGGATGGATTTCAATAAAAAAGTTGAAGAAGAAATAAAAAATCTACCTACTAAGGTAACTACTAGAGAAATTAAATCTAGAAAAGATTTAAGATTTCTTCAAACAGTCACAATTGATGGTGATGATGCCAAAGATTTTGATGATGCTATCAGTATTGTTAAAAATGAAAATGGTTATAGTCTTTTTGTTCATATCGCTGATGTTTCTTGTTATGTAAAAGATGGAAGCGCCATTGATAAAGAAGCATATGCTAGATGTACCAGTATTTACGTTTGTGATCGAGTTGTACCAATGCTTCCCCTAGAATTAAGTAATGGTATTTGCTCATTAAATGAAGGTGTGGAAAGAAATACTATTACCTGTCAAATGGAAATAGATGAGCAAGGTTTTTTTAGATCTTATTCAATTTATCCAAGTGTTATCTTTTCTGATAGAAGATGCACATATAAAAAAGTAAATGAATGTCTAGCTGGTAATGAAGCTGTCATTGAAGAATATGCTAGTTTAATAGAGATGATTAATAATATGTCTGATTGTGCAAAGTTATTAGAGAAACAAGCAGAAAAAAGAGGAAGTATTGAATTTTTCAGCATGGAACCTATTATTGAATTAAATAAAAAAGGTAAAGCAATTAATGTTTCATTAAGAGAATTAGGACAAGCAGAACAAATAATTGAACAGTTTATGATTGCAGCCAATGTCTGTGTCGCTAACTATATGGATGATAATGTTATTCCTTCAATGTATCGTATTCACTTAAATCCTGAATACGAAGATTTATTAAAACTAAAAAATATTTGTGCCAACTTTAACATTGATGTAGATATCGAAAGCATAACTCCAGCAGTTATTCAAAGATTGCTCAATAGTATTGAAAACGAAAGTGTTTATGCAGCAGTCAGTAATATCACCTTAAGAACAATGCAAAAAGCCAAATACAGTAATGAATGTTTAGGACATTTTGGTTTGTCTTTAGATCAGTATTGTCACTTTACTGCCCCAATAAGAAGATATTCAGATTTAGTAGTACATAGAATGCTCAGAAAATATCTATTTGAAAATTTCCAGGGAAATAAAGAAAAAGATTTTTCTAAAATAGAAAAACAAGCTTTACAAATGTCTACTAAAGAAAGAGATGCGATTACAGTGGAAAGAGAAATTAATGATTATAAGATTGCGGAATATATGGAAAGTTTTATTGGCGATGAGTTTGAAGGAACAATTGTATCGGTATTAGAATTTGGTTTCTTTGTTCAATTAGATAATTCTGTTGAAGGGTTGGTGCCAATTAGATCACTATATGGATATTACGAATATGAAGAAAAGAGTATGAGTTTAGTAGGACCAAGAAAAACATATTCCCTAGGCAATAGAGTAAATGTCAGAGTAACTGATGTTAATGTTTCAAAAGGTCAAATTGGTTTTGAAGTGGCTTAAAGCAATAGTTTTCTATTGCTTTTTTATTAGTTATGTTAATATTAATTAGTATAAATGTTGTAATTGTTAATAAAATTTAAAGTAAAAAGCGAGGTTAAATATAGGCATATGGAAATAGAAAAAAGAAGCAAAAATATATTTGTCTTAGGTTGTGGAAGATGGGGTAGTTTTATTGGCTGGTATTTAGATAGTATTGGTCATAAAGTAAAATTATATGGCAGAAAAAACTCTAATAATATGAAACGATTTATGGAGACAAGGCAAAACGATTACATTACTCTTCCAGAGTCAATTATTTTAACCACTAACCTTGAAGATATTAAAGAAGCTGATTATGTGGTAGTTTCAGTTAGTTCTCAAAGTTTAAGTGAAGTACTAAGTGAAGTAAAAAAGTTAGATGTCAAAGAAAAAACATTTATCTTATGTATGAAGGGGATTGAGATTGAAACTGGTAAAAGACTTTCAGAAATAGCAGAAGAAAATCTTGATGAAAGTAATAAAATTGCAGTATGGCTAGGTCCAGGACATGTGCAAGAGTTTTATCGTGGTGTCCCAAACTGCATGGTTATCGACAGCAAAGATGATAATGTAAAAAACGAAGTTATTGAAAATATTTCTAGTAATTTAATTAGGTTTTATTATGGCACGGATTTAATTGGTAATGAAATAGGAGCGGCAGCAAAAAATGTTATAGGCATAGCTGCTGGAATGTTAGATGGATTTGATTTATCTTCCTTAAAAGGAGCGTTAATGTCTAGAGGAACAATGGAGATTTCAAGACTTATTACCGCCATGGGGGGAAAACCAAGTACAGTATATGGTTTATGTCATTTAGGTGATTATGAAGCTACATTATTCTCTAATCATAGTCAAAACTTAACCTTTGGCAGAAGTGTTATTAAAAAAGAACCTTACGAAAAATTAGCTGAAGGATACTACACAGTAAAAGCTTTAAGAAAACTAGGAGAAAAATATTATGTAGTTTTACCAATAACAGAAGCGGTTTATCGTATTTTATATGAAAATAAAGATCCAAAAAGGGAATTAGATAAGCTATTCCAAAGAAGTTTAAAGGATGAATTTATTTAAAAAGAGGAGCAAAAAATGAGTTTCAATATTTTTATTGTTGAAGTAGCGATAATAATAAGTGTTGGACTTTTACTATACTTTAATGGATATTCAGGATTAAGAAAGAAACCTAAAATTAAAAAAAACCAAATTAAGGTAGCCTGCGTTGGGGACAGTATTACTTATGGTTTTGGCCTTAGCAATTGGCCAAAAAATAATTATCCTAGACAATTACAAAAATTGTTAGGAAAAGATTATAATGTCGCAAACTTTGGAGTTAGTGGAAGTTGCGCTGGAACATTTGCAGATTTACCATATGTAAGAACAAAAGTATATTTAAAATCGTTAGAATACAATTCTGATATATTAGTCTTTATGATAGGGTCAAATGATTCTAAATATCAAAACTGGACTAACAAAGAGCAATTTAAAAAGGAGTATTTAGCTTTATTAAATTCATATAAAAAAGATGGGAATATAAGAATATATTTATGTACAATTGCGAAAGCATTTTTTAAAAAAGATGATTCAATCTTTACAAACTATAAAATTCAACCAGATAAGGTGGAAGAAATTGCTGAGATTATTAAAGAGATAGCTAACGAAAATGGTTATAGTTTAATAGATGTTAATGAACTAACTAAATACCATCATGAATGGTTTAGTGAAGATCAAGTTCATCCTAATAAAGAAGGAGCACTAGCAATAGCTAAGTTAGTTTATGAAAGCATCATCGCAAGTGAGTAATTTCATTTAGTTTTAATGTAAAAAGTTCAATTAAAGGAATAAATAGGAATATGGAATTTGTGGGTATAGTTATTTTAGTATCATTTATTGTTTTATACTTTTTATATCAAAATGGATATTTACGAGTAAGAATAAAACAAGAAACTAAAGAAAACCAAATTAAAGTTGCATGTGTTGGTGATAGCATTACTTATGGTTATGGTATTAAAAATTGGCCAGATAATAATTATCCAAAACTGCTTCAAAATTTACTTGGCGATAATTATAGTGTGGAAAACTTTGGGGTTAGTGGAAGTTGTGCAGCAAATAAACACTATTTACCTTATAGAAAAACAAAAACTTATACAGAGTCATTAGAGTATGAGGCTGATATTTTAATTTTCATGTTAGGATCAAATGATTCAAAACCGTTTAATTGGACAAGCAAAGAACAGTTTAAAGAAGATTATTTGGCTATTTTAGATACTTATACAAAAGATAAAGAGGTAAAAGTATATTTGTGTACAATTTCAAGAGCTTTTTTTCCTAGAGGACGCAGTACTGGAATGACAACTTATGGTATACAGCCAAAAGTGATAGAAGAAATTGTCGAAATAATAAAAGAAATAGCAAGTGAGAAAAATTATAATTTAATTGATATCAATAGATTAACTTACGATAATCGTCAGTGGTTTAAAGATAATGTTCATCCCAATAATGAGGGAATATTAGCAATTGCCAAAGAAATTTATGAAAATATAAAAAAGTGAAGCCAAGATGTACTTCATTTTTATTTGTTTATAAACTTTTTCTAAAATAATCTTATTATGAAAATGCTTTTCTTTTTAAGCACTCTAGAAAAGTTCAGTTAACAATAGATGTAGAGTGTTATATGACACTTCTATAAAATTCAAAGAGAAAATTGATATTAAAATAATACACAAGAGGATGTATAATGTTATTGATATTAATCTTATTAAACAATAAAAGAAGGAGAAATAATATATGAAAATAGGTGTATATTACGTTGTATCAAGCAATGCTGAAGGAAAGGCTATAGATGAAGCAAACTATAACTTAATTAAAAGATTGTCTAAATTAATTGAAAAGGAAATAGAGATAGTTAACTTAGAAACAGTAAATCAGTATGATTTCGTTTTCAGTTTTATTGGAGGTGGGGGAACTGAAGGAAGATTTCTTGAAGTTTTAGACAAACTTCCTGAGCCAATTTTTCTTTTAGCTACTCCAAACAACAACTCTTTAGCTGCTTCTATGGAGATATTATCTTATTTAAATCAAAACAATATTGAAGGAGAAATTATCCATGGTTCAGAAGAAAAAATGGCTCAAAGAATTGCTGATTTAGCTAAAGTTTTTGAAGTAAAAAAGAGAATAAATAATTTCAGAATAGCTAGAGTAGGAAAGCCAAGTGATTGGTTGATTTCTTCAGATGTTGATGCTATTGAAAGTAAAGAATTAAACGGTATTGAAATTATTGATATTGAAATGGAAGAATTCTTTAAAGAAATAGAAAAGAAAGAATATCAAGAAAATAAATATACCAAACTTATCAAATCAAAAGAGTTTGATTTTAAAGAAATAGAACTATCTTTATGTATTTATGGGGCATTAAAACGTCTTTGTGATAAGTATCAGTTAGATGGTGTGACAGTTCGTTGTTTTGATTTGCTTGAGCCAATTAAATCAACAGGTTGTGTTGCTTTAGCAATACTAAATTCTGAAGGCATTTATGCTTCTTGTGAAGGAGATGTTCCTGCTCTTATTTCAATGGCAATATTAGGAGAATTAACAGGTAAGCCAATATTCCAAGCTAATCCTTCAGTAATTAACCCTGAAACAAAAGAAATGATTCTTGCCCATTGTACACTACCAGTTAGTATGGTTAGTGAATTTTCATTAATGACTCATTATGAATCAGGACTAGGTGTAGCTTTAAGAGGCAAACTTCCATTGGGAGATGTTATGTTGTTTAAATGTTCAGGATTATTAGATAGTTATTTTGTTTCATCAGCAAAACTGACAGAAAACTTAACAAAAAACGATTTATGTCGAAGTCAAATAAAAATAGAAATTGATGATGATGCAATTGAATATTTCTTTACTGAAACAATTGGAAACCACCATTTGATATGTGCTGGTGATTATGTTGAAATAGTAGATGAGTTTTTTAAATGGATATAAAGTTATAAACAGGTCATTTTCAAAACGAAAGAAAAGCGATCGTTTACATACGATAACTAAAACGTTTGATTGCAATTTTACTTTTTCTAAACTTAGACTTAAAACCACAATGATATTTGAGAAAATAGACTGCTAGCATATTTTTATTTTATATTTAATTATTCGATTTATTTTGTCGCCTAATAAAGAATATTTTAAATAAAAAAGAAAAATATAAGCCATAATATTTTTAAAAAAATACAAACCAATTACATCTAGGTTATTTACATAGAATTTACATTGATATACTCATGGATTTTACTGTCTAAAAGTATAATGACAATGTAGTGAAAACTACGTTACTCTATGTAAAAGGGAAAAAAAGAAACAAAAGGAGACAAAAATGAAGAAAATTATTAGATTATTAACAGTAATGCTTCTGCTTCTATCAGTTTTAGCTGGATGTAATAAGCCAAACGGAGAAGAAGAAAAAGGTACAGTTGCAACAGATGGATCAACATCTATGAGTAAAGTAATTGGTGCTTTAGGTGAAGCTTTTGAAGCAGAAACAGGTATAACTGTAACTTACAATGCTACTGGTTCAGGTGCGGGTATTGCAGCAGTTTTAGAAGGCAGATGTGACATTGGTCTTGCTAGCCGTGGATTAAAACAAGAAGAAAAAGATAAAGGACTTGTTGGAACAGTCTTAGCTTATGATGGTATTGCAATTATCGTACATCCAGAAAACCCTGTAAGCGATTTAGATTTAGAAACAATCGCAAAAATTTACACTGGCGAAATTACTAACTGGAAAGAAGTCGGTGGAGATGATGCAGAAATCGTAGTAATCGGTCGTGAAGCAGGTAGTGGAACTAGAGATGGTTTTGAAGATATTACTAAAACAAAAGAAAAATGTGTATATCGTCAAGAATTAACTTCTACTGGTGATGTTATCACTACTGTTGGAAGCAACTCAGCTGCTATTGGATACGCTTCTCTTGCTTCTGTTAAAGAAAGTGTAAAAGCTCTTACAGTAGGTGGTGTAAAAGCAACTGAAGCTAACATTCAAAATGGTAGTTATGTAGTACAACGTCCATTTGTTCTAGTAACTAAAAAGGATGTAAAACTTTCAGACAGCGCTCAGAAGTTCTTCGATTATATGACTTCTGAAAAAGCTCGCGACATTATCAGTGGTACAGGTGTAGTTCCTGCTAACTAAGAAAATTAATAAAGGTGTAAAAGCACCTAATAACTAAAATTTTTTCAGGCGACGGTACTTTTGTATCGTCGCCAAATTATCGTATTGAGGGTGGATTATGAGGAAAAATAAAATATTTGAAGACATCGTACATGCCATATTTCTACTTTTAGGGTTAATAACAGTAGGATGTGTTGTGATTATTACGGTTTATCTTATTATTTCAG
This sequence comes from Erysipelotrichia bacterium, assembly GCA_012800355.1. GTDB lineage: Bacteria > Bacillota_I > Bacilli_A > Erysipelotrichales > Erysipelotrichaceae > UBA1783. The sequence goes on from JAAZJL010000023.1 coordinate 17,806, forward strand.
GGATTCCAGCAATTAAAGAAATTGGTTTGATTAATTTCTTGTTTGGTAAAGAGTGGGCTTCTACTGCTGCTGATCCTAAATTCGGAATATTACCATTTATCCTGACAAGTATCTATGGAACTGCAGGAGCAATTGTAATAGGAGTTCCAGTAGGTTTCTTTACAGCAGTTTATCTTTCAAAGATCGCAAATAGCAAAGTTAGAGCTATAATGGAGTCAGCTGTTAACTTGTTGGCTGGAATACCTTCAGTTGTTTATGGTCTTGTTGGAATGCTTATTTTGGTTCCAGCAATTCGCAAAACATTTAATGTTCCAGATGGTTCTGGTTTGCTTGCAGCAATCGTTGTTTTAGCAATAATGATACTTCCAAATATTATAAAAGTATCTATTACTTCACTTGATGCTGTACCAATAGAATATGAAGATGCTTCTTATGCTCTTGGTGCTTCGCCAATTGAAACATTTTTTAAAGTTTCAGTGCCAGCTGCAAAAAGCGGTATTGCTGCTGCAGTTGTTTTAGGTGTTGGTCGTGCTATTGGTGAGGCAATGGCTGTCATGATGGTAGCGGGAAACGTAGCAAATATGCCATCACTTTTCCAAAGTGTTCGTTTCCTTACGACAGCTGTAGCCAGTGAAATGGCTTATTCAAGTCCAGGAAGTTTACAAAGAAACGCACTTTTTTCAATAGCATTGGTACTTTATATGTTTATTATGTTAATTAATGCAGCGCTTAATTTCTTCTTGAAGCGAGATAAGGAGAAATAGAATATGAGTACTAAAAGAAAAATATATATCGGTTTAATGCAAGGTTTAATGTATCTTTGTACTGGATTAACAGCAGCTCTAGTATTGTTCTTATTTGGTTATGTTTTAATAAAAGGGATACCAAATGTAACGTGGGAACTGCTTTCAACTAAGCCAAGTTATTTGGCTAATAGAATTGGTATTTTACCTGATATTTTAAATACAATTTACATAGTAATTGCGACACTATTAGTAGTTTTACCACTTGGTGTAGGTGCAGCAATCTACTTGACAGAATATGCTCAAAATAAAAAAGTAGTTGAAGTCATTGAATATGCTGCTGAAACTCTTTCAGGAATTCCTTCAATTATCTATGGTCTGGTAGGAATGTTGCTATTTTCTAATAATTTTGGAACTAGTATACTTGCAGGTGCTCTAACACTTGTTATAATGAATTTACCAACAGTAATGCGTACAACCCAGGAAAGTCTTAAGACCGTACCACAGAGTTATCGTGAAGGTGCTTTTGGTTTGGGTGCAGGGAAATGGCGTGTAATTAGAACAGTAGTTTTACCAGGATGTGTTGATGGGGTAATTACTGGTTGTATTCTTTCAATAGGAAGAATAATCGGTGAATCAGCAGCCCTATTATTTACAGCAGGCTATGCTCATGCGGTCAATGGATTTTTTAAAGGATTAAGAAGTCCTGGGGCAACTTTAACAGTTGCGCTTTATGTTTATGCAAAAGAAGAAGGAGAATTTGCTGTTGCCTTTGCAATAGCTGCAATTTTGATGATATTAACTTTGTTGATAAATCTGTCTACAACACTAGTGGGCAAATACTTTGGTAAAAGGAGAAATGTATGAGTAAAATAATTGAAACTAAAGATTTATGCTTGTGGTATGGTGACAATCAAGCTTTAAAAGATATAACTGTTGAACTTCCTGAAAAAAGCATTACAGCTTTAATTGGACCTTCAGGATGTGGCAAATCAACGTTTTTGAAAACACTTAATCGTATGAACGATCTTATTCCCATTGTTAAAATAACTGGGGAAGTTTATTATAATAATAAAAATATATATGACAAAAACATTGATGTTAACGAACTTCGTCGTGAAGTCGGAATGGTGTTTCAAAAACCAAATCCTTTTCCAATGAGCATTTATGATAATGTAGCATATGGTCCAAGAACTCATGGCATCACAAACAAAGCAAAACTTGATGAAATTGTTGAGAAAGCCCTTCGTGATGCAGCTATTTGGGACGAAGTAAAAGATAGACTTAAAAAGAGTGCTCTAGGCCTTTCAGGAGGTCAACAACAACGTCTTTGCATTGCTCGTGCACTTGCTGTTGAACCAAAAGTTTTACTGATGGACGAGCCTACATCAGCTCTTGACCCAATTTCTACTTCTAGAATTGAAGATTTAATTATGGAGTTAAAGGAAAAATATACTATAATTATAGTAACTCATAATATGCAACAGGCAGTACGTATTTCTGACTATACAGCTTTCTTCCTTTTGGGGGATATGATAGAGTTTGGAGAAACTGAAAAAATGTTCTCAAACCCACAAGATAAACGTACTGAAGATTACATTACAGGAAGGTTTGGGTGATAATAATGAGAAGCAGATTTGATGAGCAACTCAATAATCTAAGAAAAAAGATGATTGAAATAGGTGCAGAATGTGAAAATATGATTGCACTTTCTACAAATGCATTATTTGAAGGCAACCTCGAAAATGCACGTAAAGTAAGAAATGAAGGTCGAAAAATAGACATTCTTGAAAGAGAAATTGAATCTATTTGTTTAAAATTGTTGCTTCAACAACAACCTGTAGCAAAAGACCTTCGCATTATTTCAGCAGCTCTTAAAATGGTAACTGATATGGAAAGAATTGGTGACCAAGCAGAAGATATTGCAGAAATAGTTGTTTCTATGGGGGGAAGAGTAGTAGATGAATGTATCTACATTAGTTTAATGGCAGAAGCTACGATTAAAATGGTTACAGAAAGTATCGATGCATATGTTAATGAGGATCTAGAACTAGCAAAAGAAGTTTTAAAACACGATGATCTAGTAGATGAAGCTTTTGTTCGTGTAAAAGAGAGACTGATTAATATGATTTCTGAAAATATTGCTGATGGTGAATATGCTCTAGATTTACTTATGATAGCTAAATATTTCGAGCGTATTGGAGACCATGCGACCAATATTGCAGAGTGGGTAATATTTTCAGTGACTGGTATTCATTTACAAGGAGAATAAGATGATTTGGTGTGTTGATGATGACAATACTATTCGTGAAATAGAAGTTTATACCCTAACACAAACTGGCTTTGAAGCAAGGGGTTTTGCTGATGGTGTTTCGATGCTTGAAGCGCTGAAAACTGAAAAACCAGAATTAATCGTGTTAGATATAATGTTGCCTGGAAAAGATGGAATAGAAGTATTAAAAGAAATTAGAAAAAACCCTGATACTCGTGAAATTCCAGTAATTATGGCAACAGCTAAAGGGGAAGAAATGGATAAAATTCTTGGTCTTGACATGGGTGCTGACGATTACCTAGTTAAGCCTTTTGGCGTTATGGAAATGGTGTCGCGAATAAAAGCAGTGTTGAGACGTTATCAACCAGTTGATAAAGATGAGATTCTTAATGTTGGAGAAATTATGCTCAACGATAAAGAACATCTTGTGACAGTTTCTAAAGAAAAGGTGGAACTTACTTACAAGGAGTATGAACTGCTTAAACTATTTATGTCAAATCCAGGTATTGTTTTTTCTCGTGAGAAATTACTTTCAGAAGTATGGGGTCTTGATTATCTTGGTGAATCAAGAACTGTTGATATGCACATTAAAAATCTTCGACAAAAATTGGGAGAACAGGGATCTCGCATTGAAACTATAATCGGTGTTGGTTATCGATTGGAGGGGAAAAAATGACAACCAAAATTTTTCGTTCGATAATCATTAGTTCGATGGTTGTGTTGATAGCAAGTCTTTTTGTCGCAAGTAGTTTTATTTATACTTATTTCAATAAATCGCAGGCAACTAGACTAAAAGATGAATTATCTATTGTTGCAGTTAATGTAGAAAAATATGGGGATGAATATTTTGATAGTTTTAAATCCTCAGTTTTTCGTTTGACATTGATTGCCCATGATGGAGTAGTTTTATATGATTCACAAGCAAATGCCAGTGAAATGGAGAATCATTTAGATCGTCAAGAAATAGATCAAGCACTTAAAACTGGAAAAGGTAGTAGTGCTAGATATTCTGAAACACTCGGCAAAAAAACATTTTATGAAGCTACATTACTTGAAAATGGAAATGTTCTTCGTATTGCTATAGATCAACTGACAGTAACAGCTTTGCTTGTTACTATGACACCAGCAGTTTTTGTTGTTGTCATAATAGCTTTGGTGTTAGCTTTAGTGATGGCTAATAAAATGGCCAAGAAAATTGTAAAACCACTTAATGATTTAGATGTTGAAAATCTTTTGGAAAACAATACTTATGATGAACTGGCACCAATGTTAAATAAGATAAATAGACAAAATAGAAAAATTAATAATCAAATACAAAAACTCAATCAAAAGTCAGCTGAGTTTAAACAAATTACAGATGCTATGAATGAAGGACTTGTTTTACTAAACAAAGATGGTGTAGTGGTTAGTATTAATGATGCTGCTAAAAAATTGTTTGGTGTAGATGATTCTTCTGTTGGTAGAGACTTTCTTACTGTTGATAGAAGTTTAGAAATGAGCAGTGCTATTAATAAAGCTATGGAAGGAAAACATAGTGAATTACGTGAAGAAAGAAATGGCAACGAATACCAATTTATTTTCAACCGTATTGAGTCGGAAGGAAATACAGAAGGCGTAGTAATCTTATTTTTTGATATAACCGAAAAGGCATTTGCGGAACGAAATCGTAAAGAGTTTACCGCCAATGTTTCTCATGAACTTAAAACTCCACTTCAATCAATTATTGGAAGTGCGGAACTTTTAGAAAACGATTTAGTAAAACCAGAAGATACAAAGAAATTTGTTGACAACATAAAAAAAGAAGCTACAAGACTTGTGTCATTAATAAATGATATTATTGACCTTTCTCAACTTGATGAAAATAGCGAACTGAATAAAGAAACAGTTGACCTTTATAGTGTCACTAAAGAAGTTGTTGAAGCTTTAGCTGTGCTTTCTGAACAAAAAGAGGTAGAAATTGAAGTTGTTGGTGAATCTTGTAAAATTAAAGGCGTTAGAAGATATCTTTATGAAATTATCTACAATCTTTGCGATAATGCTATCCGTTATAGTAAAAAAGGTGGTAAAGTAATCGTTAGACTTCAAAATAAAGGTGAAAACAAAATACTTGAAGTAAAAGACAATGGAATTGGTATTGCTGCTGAACATCAATCACGTATCTTTGAGCGTTTCTATCGAGTTGATAAAAGCCATTCCAAAGAAACTGGAGGAACAGGTTTAGGACTTTCAATAGTCAAAAACGCTGTAGCTTATCATGGAGGAAAAATCAATATTGATAGTAAAGTTGGCAAAGGTACAACAATCACAATAACATTCTAATTTAATATAATTCTTTATTTTGAAATTAAAGTTAATTAAATTCAAAATAGAGAATTTTTTATTTGAAAATTATTTAATTAGAATAGGTATTAATGTTTAGAAATGAGTTATTTTAATGTTATCTAATAGGTTATAATGTAAGTAGAAATTCAGTTGGAGGTACAAAATGAAAATTAAAATTAAGAAAGTTAATGAAGATGCAATAATTCCTACCAAAGGAAGTGATTATGCAGCGGGATATGATTTGTATGCTATTAAAGATGAGGTTATTTTTCCTCATAATACTACTAAAGCACCAACAGGTTTAGCAATTGAGATCCCCGAAGGTTATTTTGGGGGGATATTTGCTAGAAGTGGTTTAGCAGCCAAAAAAAGAATTAGACCAGCAAATTGTGTTGGAGTTATTGATTCAGATTATCGAGGAGAAATTATTGTTTTACTTCATAACGATTCAGAAAGGCATCAATTTATCAGTAAAGGCGATCGAATTGCCCAATTAATAGTTTTGCCATATTTATCAATTGAATTTGAAGAAGTTGAAAATTTAAATGAGACTGAAAGAGGAGAAGGTGGATTTGGTTCTACTGGCAAATAATTAGTAACTGGAGGTAAATATGAAGAATATTTTAGAAGCGCCATTTGTAGTTGAGTTATCTCAAATGTGTTCTAATATGTATCGCCTGGGTTGGGATGAAAGAAATGGCGGAAACATTTCATATATGTTAGATGAAAAGCAACTGGCTGAGTATTTAGATTTGACAAAAGTAATTAGAGAAATACCAATAGGTTTTGATGCTAATTGTCTAATTGGAAAATATTTTATTGTTACAGGAACAGGAAAATATTTTAAAAATGTCGAAAAAAATCCCGAAGAGAATTTAGGAATTATCAGAATAAAAGAAGATGGAACTACAGCTCAATTATTGTGGGGCTACAATGATGGAGGCAAATTTACCAGCGAACTTCCAGCTCATTTGATGAGTCATATTGCTAGATTAAAAATTGATTCAACTAATAGAGTTGTAACTCATTGCCATCCTGATAACATCTTGGCTTTAACTTATGTTTTGCCACTAGATGATAAAGTTTTTACAAAAACATTATGGCAGTTTGAAACTGAATGCATTATTGTTTTTCCAGAAGGTGTGGGAGTACTACCATGGATGGTTTGTGGAACAAATGAAATTGGCCAAGCAACAGCTAAAAAGATGGAACACTATCGCATTGTCATTTGGCCTCATCATGGCATTTATGGGGTTGGAAAAGACTTAGATGAAGCATTCGGTTTAATTGAAACAGTAGAAAAAGCAGCTAGAATCTATATGATGACTTCTCATTTAAAAAGAATAAATACAATTACTGATGACAACTTGAAAGATTTAGCTAAGGCTTTTAAGTTAAATTATCGTAAGGAATTTTTAGAATAAAGTAGGTTGACCTACTTTTTCTTTTAAGGCAAAGCCAAGATATAAGTGCTATAATTGAGATGCTAATAGGTGAAAAGCTGGAGGTTTTTATGAAGTACGATGTAATTATTATTGGGGCTGGACCAGGTGGTATCTTTTCAGCTTTTGAATTAACAAAAAAGAATCCAGATTTGAAAGTTGCGGTTTTTGAAGCTGGAAATACCCTAGATAAAAGAAAATGCCCAATTGATGGAGAAAAAATAAAAAGTTGTATTAATTGTAAAACTTGTTCAATCATGTCAGGATTTGGAGGAGCAGGTGCTTTTTCAGATGGCAAATATAATATTACCAATGATTTTGGTGGAACATTATATGAATATATCGGCAAAAAAAGAGCTTTAGAATTAATGAAATATGTAGATGATATTAATATGAAATATGGTGGTGAAAATACAAAAATATATTCAACCACTGGAACAAAATTCAAAAAGATTTGTATGCAAAATGATTTGCATTTACTAGATGCATCAGTCAGGCATTTAGGAACAGATATTAATTATGTTGTTTTAGAAAACTTGTATAAAGAACTTAAAGATAAAGTAACTTTTTACTTCAATCAACCAGTTTTAAAATTAGAAGTCATTGAAGATGGTTACAAGGTTATTTGTGAAGAAGATTCTTATGATTGTAAGTATTGCATCATGTCAGTAGGAAGAGTTGGAAGCAAATGGATGGAAGAAGTTTGTCAACAATTAGATATACCTACAAAAAGTAACAGGGTTGATATTGGTGTAAGAGTTGAAATCCCAGCGGAAGTATTTTCACATATTACAGATGAACTATATGAAAGTAAAATAGTATATCGCACTAAAAAGTATGGAGATATGGTCAGAACATTCTGTATGAATCCAAAGGGGGTAGTAGTAAACGAAAACACTAACGGAATTATTACAGTTAATGGTCATAGTTATGGAGATGAAAGCAGACATACAAGTAATACAAATTTTGCTTTACTAGTAGCTAAGCGTTTTTCTGAACCATTTAAAGACTCAAATGGCTATGGAGAAAGTATTGCCAGACTATCAAATATGTTAGGTGGTGGAGTTTTGGTTCAAAGATTTGGTGATTTAATTAGAGGAAGAAGATCAACTGAAAGTAGAATGGAACAATCTTTTGTTACACCAACGCTAAATGCAACTCCTGGTGATTTGAGTTTAGTTTTACCAAAAAGAATATTAGATGGAATTATTGAAATGATTTATGCTCTAGATAAAATTGCTCCAGGCATGGCTAATGATGATACTTTATTATATGGCGTGGAAGTCAAGTTCTATAATCTAGAAGTAGGTGTAGATGAAAATTTACAGTCTAAATATAAAAACTTATACATTATTGGTGATGGTAGTGGTATTACCCATTCTCTTTCTCATGCTTCAGCTAGTGGTGTCCATGTTGCTAGAAAGATTTTAGAATAATGACAAATTAAATAATCGTGCTATAATAAACTAGTTTGCATAAGAAAGAGTGATAGATTTGACTATAGAGATAAATTTAAAGACATTGTTATTAGTAATTGCTATGGCTATAGGTTTGTTTTTTAGTTATTCTAATAAACTAGAATTGAAACATACAGCAGTTACCAATGAAAATAACATAGAAATACTCGATATAGATAAACAAAGCATTTCTGATAGAGTAGTACATTTTGAAAAAGAATTTGATTCAGTTAACAAAAAAGCATTTTTAATAGAAAAAACAGTCTTATTAAGTCAACCTTTTTTCTACAGTGAAGCAGTATTAGAGTTACCTAAATATGAAGAAGTTACTTTGATAGGTGAAAACAATTTTGACTATTGGAAAATTAGCTATCAAGGGAAAGATTATTATATTAATAAGAATTGTATTACTACTGATAAACAAATACTTAAAAGCATGCAAGATGCTACCTACAACCACAATTGGAAAGGTAAAGTGCTTAATGCTTATTTAGGGGCTATTACTGGACCAAATGGTAGAGAAACCTACTATAACTTAAATATGGATGGTGTACTGGCAATCATGAGAAGAATGGGCAACACCGACAAATATTGGATTAGAGATGATGGGGTTAAGATGCTTGGTGATTATGTTATGGTAGCTGCAAATTTAGAATTACATCCAAGGGGCTCGCTAGTAGAATGCTCTTTAGGAATAGGAATAGTTTGTGATACTGGTGGATTTGCTCAAGTAAATCCAACAGCATTAGATATTGCGGTTGATTGGTAACTTAAATTATATTTGACAATGGTGTATAATTGATTTAGAATTGTATTCCATCTGGGGGCGTTCTGGTTTTCGACAGGGCGCGGTTGGATTCGAGTTGCAGTGGTGTTGTTTACCTACAAACAAAAACTAAATATAACTGACAATCGTCAATTAGTATTTGCTGCTTAATTAGCCAATAA
>JAAZJL010000024.1 GCA_012800355.1 Erysipelotrichia bacterium
TTACTTCGTTAATGAAGCTTTCGATACTATCAATATCTGATTGACTATCTAATTTTTCTTGCAACATCTTTTCTGCTGCTGTAATTGCTACATTAACAATCTCCTGATGCATATCTTCTAACATTTTATTTTTCTGTAAAGTGATATTGTTTTGAGCTTCTTCAACTAACTGTTGTGATTTTTGTTTTCCTTCTTCTATTAAATTATTTTTTAATCTTAAACCTTCTTCTTGAGATTTGCGAATTGTTTCTTGAGCTTGAACTTTAGCTTTTTCAATATACTCATTTGCCTTTTCATTTAACATTTCTGATTCTTCTTTCAATTCATCGGCATCTGTTAATCTTGATTGTTCATACTCTGATCTAGCATCAAGAATTTTTTTAACAGGTTTCCAAGCTAATAGATACATCAAAGTAAACAAAATCGCTGTTGCTAATAATTGGGTTGCAACAGTTAAGATATTTGGCATTAATAACTCCAAAATATCAGGTATATTCATACAATTATGCTCCTAAAATGAAGATGATTAGAAACGCAATCAACAAGCCATAAATAGCTGATGTTTCAGCAATAGCTGCACCAATAATTGCCATACCTTGAATTTTTCCTGATGCATCTGGGTTTTTCCCAATTGCTTCTACTGCTGCAATTGCAACCTTTGCTTCGTAAACACCAACGATTGCTCCACCTGCTACTGCGATTGCTGCTGCTAAAGCGATAATTCCTGTTTCCATACTCTTTTCCCTCCTAATAATCTTTTGGTAACTCTTTTCCTATAAAAGAAAGTGTTAGTGTAATAAATATAAATGCTTGCATTGCTCCTGAGAATAAATCAAAGTAGAAATGCAACACTGGAGCAACTATTACTCCAATAACATTGAATCCAGCAAATAATGGAATCAATGATGAAACTTTTGCAAATAATTGATAGATAACTCCCATCAGAACCGTTCCAGCAATAATGTTCCCAAACAAACGCAACGATAATGATAATAATGTTGAAGCCTTACTGATAACGTTCATGATAACAAACGGTGCCATTGGTTCTGCCAAACTTTTCATGTATCTTTTAAACCCATTAGCTTTAATTGCATAATACTCAATTAATATGCAGGTTACGGCAGCTAATGATAAGGTTACACTGTAGTTTGATGTTGGAGATTCAAACGATAATAACCCAGCTATATTAGACAAGAAAATATAAACTACAACTGTCATGATATATGGAGTTAAAAATTTCGCTGCTTTTTCATCCGTTTTTTCCTTGACCATCTTATCAACCACTTCTGCTCCCATCATAACCAGTAGTACTACTCCTGTAGGTTTGGATAATGGGTCGAATTTTACAAGTTTTCTATTAATTAATATTAACAACACAGCGATAATTACTACTATTGCTATGATATAGAATACTGTTGGTTGTAATTCCATTTTACTCGCCTCCCTTTCTTTTCAAAGCTAAAATTACTAAGCTTATTTTAAAAATTATCAGTCCAAAAAAAACTCCTAGAATATTAATTTTTTCTGGGATTATCATCGCAATTAACATCGATATAATAATTATTGATAAGCGAAATAGCTTTGATATTATCAATTTTTCAGAACTTTGCTGTTTAACAAATGTCTCATTTATATTGATAGTTAATAACTGAATATATAATAGTGAAGCAAGACATCCAAGTATCATGCCAGCACTAACTGCTTTGTTGATAAACGCAAATATTATTGAAAAGGCAATTGTTATTATAACAGAAAGTTCTTTTACTTTTTTATCCATTAGTTAATGTGATGACGAAAGAATATTTAATTTTCTTAAATATTGTTGAAACTCTGTATTTTCTTCTAGCATTTTCGTCATCCCCCTTTAAAAAATCGACACTAATCATTATATATCATAACATAAGCACCTAGGGTTTTCTAGAACAATTTAATTTGTAAACGCATTTACTAGAGATAAGGGAAATGCTTTATTATTTCTTCTTTAAACTCACTTAAAGAGTGTTGATAAACACCATCTAATAAAATAACATCCATTTCTAAAGCTCTTTGTTTTACTGGATCAAGAGCTTTTTCTGAAGCTATTAAAAATGCTTTAGCATACTTTCCACCATATTGTTGAGTCAGAACCTTTATTTCATATAAAAATTCTTTTGTCGGTTGAGTGTTCTTGCAACTCACAAAAATAGGTGTATGATTATAAATCATTACTACATCTATCTCGTTTCTTGGATCAGCTGGTATATTGGTTATTATTCCATTTAGATCTATTAAAACACTTGCCTGACAATCCTTAAAGATATTACATTCGTAAGCTGCTAAACAAGTATACATTTCTAAAGCTGAACCAGACTTTTCGTACAATTCTCTAGTTTTTGAAAAAGGATTCATTTCATAGACACAGTATTTTTTATCCTTAATTATTTTATATTGCCAATTTAAAACTATTTTAAATCTGGTAAGTCTATCCATAACTCTACCAACTGTTTTTTCATTCCCGTATTTATTGCATCTTCGCTGATAAAAAGTTTTGCCATCATCAATATAAGATTCACTAGGCATTGAACAAAATTTGTTCCATTCATAAGGAATCATTTTAACCGCATCCCAAACTCTTAATATTTCATTTCTCAATTCTCTTTTTGAGTAGTCATAATTGACACCATCAGAAATTGAGATAACTTTTCCACCATTCATGGCAATTATTTCTTCAATAGTTGCAGTACAATTTTCTTTTTTGGTATAAACATCTTCATTATTGTTATAAATTAAAGTATCGGTTTTAACATCATATTGGTGAACCATTGTTTTGTAATTGCGATACTTTCCAATAATATATCCAGTAGCTACTGAGAAAAGTTCAGAGCCACCAGTGATATCAAAGTCATACAAATCTTCTTTATTCATTACCTCAATAATTTGACTAGCAATTAATGCCACTGAATTTTCATCCACCTTAATAAACTTTGCTTCTAATTGGAAGTGTTCTTTAATAAATTGGGTCAGATGTTCTTTTTTTCTAGGATCAGGTCCCTGCAAATAAAAGAAATACACACCATCATAATCTCGATGAAATAAAGAAATCAAGTTTTCTAAGTATTCTTTGTCATAAAATTCCATCAAATACGTTTTCATGTGTACTCCTTTTTTCTTCTTACTTTTATTCTATCTTTATTTTTACTTCATTTCAACAAAGCAAAAGGTGGCATCAACCACCTTTTGTTATTTAGTACCAAATATTCTATCTCCAGCATCTCCCAGTCCTGGAACAATGTATCCTATTTCATTTAACTTTTCGTCTTTAGCTGCCAAATATATTTCCACATCTGGATGAGCTTTTTCTACCGCATCTATTCCTTCTTGAACACCTACTAAACAAACTAGTCTAATATCTGTTGCGCCAGCATTTTTAACACTATCAATTGCTGCTACAGCACTTCCGCCTGTTGCTAACATTGGGTCAACAATCATTACCGTGCTGTTTGCTATATTTGATGGAAACTTAGCGTAATAGAAATGAGGTTCTAATGTTTTTTCATCCCTATATAAACCAATATGACCAACTTTAGCTGTTGGTACTAATTGTTGAATTCCATTAACCATTCCCAAACCAGCTCTTAATATTGGAACTAAAACAATCTCTTTATCTAACTTTGATCCCGTTGTTTTCCCCATAGGCGTTTCAATTTCAACATCTACTAAAGGGAAATCTTTTGTGATTTCATAAGTCATTAAACCACCAATCTCATCAAGATTTTGTCTGAAATCTTTTGTTCCTGTTTCAACATTTCTCATAATTGTTAATTTGTGTTTAATTACTGGATGATCTATTACATGCAACATCTTCGCTTCCTCCTGTCTTTAATGTAATAATTTATATTTAACATGCTAAAGCATTGTTAATATCTTCTTTTGTGATATCGCCTTCTCTTAATAAAACTATATCTTCTTTAGTACAGTCTATTATTGTGCTTGCTACTTGTGATTTAGCTTTACCTTCTACAATCAAATCAATCTTTCCATCTAATTGCTTTAATACTTCTTCATGATTATTGGTAGTAGGTTTTCCTGAAATATTAGCGCTAGTTACATACATTGGTCCTACTTCTTTTAATAGCTTTAAAATAAATGCATCATCAGGAATTCTGATAGCAATAGTATCAACACCATTAGTAAATTCATCTTTGATAGTATCTCTCTTTTTAAGAACTAAAGTAAGGGCTCCTGGAGTAAATTTTTCTACCAGTTTCTTTTCTCTTGCATTTAAAAAAGCCACCTCTTGCATTTGATTGATATCACTGACCATTAAAGGAAATGGTTTTTTTTCATCTCTGCCTTTAGCGACTTTCATTTTATTTAAAGCTTCTAGATTATCAAAACAGACACCGATACCGAAAACAGTATCAGTAGCAAAAGCAA
>JAAZJL010000025.1 GCA_012800355.1 Erysipelotrichia bacterium
TTAAGTTTTTACAACCTATTTGAACACATTCTTCAGCTACTGTTGAAACAGCCAGTGGACCCATACCACTAGATACAACTGAAATAGGTGTATCATTTTCAGTTACTCCAGTGTAAGTGTAGTAAGTACGCTGACCTTTGACAAAATGCGCCTGTTTAAAACATTCTGAAATGATTTTGCTTCTAGCAAGGTCTCCAGGCATTAAGACAGTTTCAGCTATGTCACCATCTTTTAAACCTGTAAAGAACATTTCACCGTTTTCATTAGTAAACTTTTTAGCTCTAAATAACATGTTTCCTCCTAAATATTTTTGATTTTTTCGTTTAATCTTTCGATTCTATCATTACAAGTTGCTACAAACTCTCTTTCATCAAAGGCTTGTAGTTTCTTGTTTCTGACCATTAAATTACCTCTAACAAACACCGTATCCACAGCATGACCATCGCCAGCATACAATAAGTTTCCAATTGGATGCTGTCTATCGGTTAAAGATAAATCATCGTCCATTCTAACTAAAATTAAATCTGCTTGGTTGCCTACCTTAACTTGCCCTAAATCTTTATAACCTAAAGCTTTGGCTCCATTGATTGTCATCATTTTCATTGTTGTTGCTGCATCCATTACTGTTGGATCTAAAGTAACTGCTTTTTGCAAATAAGCTCCTGCTCTTCCTTCTCTAATCATGTCTCTGGTCGAAGAGCTTGCTTCCCCATCACAGCCCATTGCTACATTGATGCCTCTTTCCAACATCTTGGCAATTGGTGGAATGCCATCGGAAATCTTCATATTAGTATTTGGACAATGAACTGGATTAGCCTTAGTTTCTGCAATCATATCTAATTCAAAATCTGGTAGCCAGATTGAATGAGCTAGCAAGGTTTTTTCATCAAGAATACCAAAATTATATAAGGCTTCTGTTTCCCCTCTTAAGTTGTACATTTTAGCCACATTTTCTGTTTCCATTTTGCCTTCACCTAAATGAGTATGGTAAACAATATCTTTTTCTTTAGCAAACTTCTTTAAAGCTTGAGCCATTTCTTTACTTACCGCTGGTAAACCTGCAGGAGCTACTGAAGCGCTAATTAAACCATTATTTGCCCCATGAGCTTTAGAGTAAATCTCATCAGCAATTTTTAATGCTTGATCTACACTGATAATAGGTGTTACTTCATTTTCAGCAATATCAGTTGTTGAAACACCATAAGTGGTACGAATACCTGAATCTTCAAATGCTTTAAGTTGAATATCAATACGGGCCATATCACCCATCTCATTAACAGTAGTCGTGCCAAATTTTAATGAAGATAAACAACCTAAAAGTGTTCCATAATAATAATCATCATCGCTCATATGATCATCAATGGTGAATAGTTTTACTAACCATTCGGTAATTGGTAGGTCATCTAATGGCCCCTTCAAAAATGATTGAGCCATGTGAGTGTGAGCATCAGTAAAACCTGGCAAACCCAGCATTCCATTAGCATCAATAACATTAGCTCCAATAGCATCTTCTCTAGCAATTTTTTCACTGATTTTAGTAAACACACCATTTTCAATGACAATGTTAACTCTTTTAGTGCTCAAGTCATCAAGATTGCCAAGATTAACATTCTTTATCAAATACTTACTCATCTTATTACCTCTTTTCACTTATTTTCTATTTATTCAGGGTTAATATTTTCCCTGTCAGCAGTTAAACAATAATTTTCTTTCTCTTTTAAAACGAAAGTTGACCAGAACTTGTGCCGGCCAACTATTGTTGATATGAATTATTAATTCACTTTGATACCTCTATTGAGGCGGCATATTAATATGTATTTCTACAATTATTCTACCATTATAATTATTATTATTTCAACACTAAATATATTGTTACATCGTTAAGACATCCCCAGCGATTCTAAACATTTCTTCTCTTTTTTCATTTAGAGTGTCTTCATCTAACTTTTCATTTGTTAGATAATTTTCGTGTATTAAAGCTAAAGAAGCAGTTTTGTTTCTAATACAACTAGAAACAATATACATTGAACTTGTTTCAGCATCAAACACATCAACACCTAACTTACTCCATTTTTTAATTCTTTCCATTCCGTTAGGTCCATATGGTGAATCTAAATTTTCAACATCATGGCTTCTGAAGATAGAAATTCTTAAATCTTTTTGACGATTCATTAATTTGAAAAGCAAGTCCATATCTGCGATTGCTGGATAAGAAATATCAATATACTCTTTACTATTTCCCTCACTTCTTACTGAACCTGAAGCAAGACAAATTTCACCAACCTTAATATGTTCTTGTATCGCTGGATTTTCACCGATTCTAATGATTTGTTTAACATCTAAATGATGTAACTCTTCAATAGCAATAGCTACTGGCATACAACCAAAACCACAGCTCATAATGCTTAATGGTTTACCATTGTAAGTTCCAGTATAAGTAACATATTCACGATAATCACCCATCTGCTGAGCATTTTCTAAAAACTTGGCATAGAAAGGAATCATCAATGGATCTGGTGTGATAATAACGTTTTCAGCTATATGTTCTTTTCTAATTCCGATATGATGCATACGACCATCAACATGTGTCATCATTGAACTTTTAAATTTCATTATAACCTTCCCTCCTCATCTAATATTTCTACTGCCCTAACAGCAATCTTAGCAATTGTTTCAATACGACTTTGAAGGTAAGCAGGATCTTGATAAGCAGCATAAATTGCATCACCATCTTCATTCTTTTCATCAAACATTGAACCTAAGGCTACACAAATAGTTCCTGTCTTCATTCCTAATAAATGACCAAAAGTAAATAGTGTTCCTGATTCATTTTCTACAACTTTAACATCCATATCGATCCACTTTTGCATTCTTTCTTTTAATCCTTCATGAGCAGCTTTTGATTCCATATAGAAAGCGTCATGACTACGATACATGCCAACAACAGCTTCTTCTCCCATTTCCTTAGCAGCTTGTGCTAAAGCAGCAACAACATGAGGATGAGCCACTGCTGGATAGTCTTCAGGTACTAATTCGTAAGAAGCACCTTCACCTCTAACACAACCACTAGCTATAACAATTGTTCCAGGAACGGTACCAGGAATAATACCACCACAAGTTCCTACTCTAATAACTGTACTTGCTCCAGCAAAAGATAAGTCTTCTAATGCAGTAGCAACACAATTACAACCCATTCCTGAAGAGCAGACCGCAATATCGCTTCCTTTTTCTGTTTTCCCTACATAAGCGCTGTAAGTTCCTTTTCTAGATAGAAAACTGCTGTTATGAAAGAAACTGCTAATTAATTTACTACGATTAGGGTCACCTGGTAGTAATACTCCCTTAGCAATAGAATTCATTGCTAAACCTGTGCGCTCTAAGATTCCTTCATTATCTAATCTCGGTTTGCTTTGATAAAACTTCATTTTGATTTTTTACCTCCCTTTAAACAAAAAATGGCCCATAAAGCTGGCCAACCACTGTTGATATGAATAATTATTCACTCTTATACCTCTACTGAGGCAACTTCTAATGGTAGATTATCATAGTTATTTTATTGTTGTCAAGAGTTTGTTATAATGGAAAAGAGGTGTAATTATGACTGACAAAAGAAAAGTAATATTTGATACAGATATTGGTGATGATGATGCTGTTGCTTTAGCAGCTTGTCTGCTTTCAGAGAAAGTTGAAATCATTGGAATTACTACTGTTCACGGTAATCTTCCGATTGAATGTGCTAGTGATAATGCTTTAAGAATGGTTGATTTCTTCAAAAAAGATATCAAAGTCTATCAAGGATGTAGTCAACCATTAGTTCGACATTTAAATAAAGGTAGAAAACAGACAACATTAATGCAAACAGTTAACACTGTTGTTGATGGAAAACTAATTAGAATCCATGCTGAAACACTGCCACTTCCTGAAGCTACTTCAAAATTAGAAAAAAATCATGCTGTATCATTTATTGTCGATACATTAAGAAGCACGACAGAAAAAATTGACATCTGTGCCATAGGACCTTTAACAAATATTGGTGCTGCTTTAATTTTAGATAAAGATATTATCAAGAATATCGGCAATATCTACATTATGGGTGGCGGTTTATATAAAGGCAATCGTACTCCAATAGCTGAGGCTAATTTTTATGATGATCCTGAAGCTGCTGAAATAGTCCTAAATTGTGGAGCCAATGTATTTGTTTGTCCGCTAGAGGCTTGTGAGCTAGGCGCTACTTATACTAGAGAAGATTTAGATACAATCAAAGCTTTAAATAATCCAGCTGCTGATTTAGTCTATAATGTTTTAGATGGTTATATTAATAGAGGTATTATTCTGTTTGGTGGTAAACAAGAATGTTGTGTTTATGATTATGCCGCAGTAGCCCCACTACTTGATGAAAATGTAAACACTGAAGTTAGAAAAGATGTCGCTCATGTCGACTTTTCAGGTGGCATGGCTGATGGACAATTAGTTATTGATCGCAGAAACTTTGGTCTATGGACAGAAAACGCTAATATCATCTATCAGCAAGATGGCAAAAGAGTTCATAACTTGCTAATCAATTTACTTAAAAAATTTAAATAAGAACAAACAAAAAATGCTTGTTGGAATATAATCCATCAAGCATTTCTTTTTTATTTGTCTTTTTTATTGTCTTGCTCTATTAAGATTTTAATTG
The DNA here is from genome assembly GCA_012800355.1 of Erysipelotrichia bacterium. Lineage (GTDB taxonomy): Bacteria > Bacillota_I > Bacilli_A > Erysipelotrichales > Erysipelotrichaceae > UBA1783. The sequence continues at coordinate 4,679 of JAAZJL010000025.1, forward strand.
CTTCACAAGCAACTTCAACAGATTTTTCCATTTCTGTAAAAGCCATAATTGCTGAAGCACGACATTTTCTAATCGAACTAATAATAAACAAGGCTGCACATTCCATTTCACTGGAAACAACATGTCCTCTTCTCCATGCTTCCCATCTTTCCTTTAGACGATATTCAGCTGGCATTGTCTCTGGTTTATGTTGACCATAGAAAGAATCTTTTGATTGAGTAATTCCTTCTAAAAAGTTATAGCCTAACTTTTCAGCAGCTTTAGCTAGAGCATCAACAACATGTCGATCAGCAACTGCTGGATATTCAATTGGAATATAGTGAATCGTAGTTCCTTCATCTCTTACAGCAGCATTATTAATAACACCATCTAAAGTAGGATCAAATGATTCGTCACAGACTCTTCCAGCTGTTCCTACTCGAATAAAAGTATCTGCTCCTGCTGCAATTAATTCTTCAACACAAATAGCAGTTGAAGGACAACCCATACCAGTAGAAGTAACTGAAACTTTAACTCCATTTAATGTTCCAGTATAAGTTTTGTGTTCTCTATTGTGAGCGACAAGTTTTGCATCATCAAAATATGAAGCAATTAAATCCGTTCTAAAAGGATCGCCAGGTAATAGTACATATCTACCTACATCACCTTTTTTTAAATGAACATGATATAAAAGTTTTGAATCATTAGGATTATAAAACGCCATATTTAACCTCCTTTACTCTATAACTGCCAAAATACCAGTTTCTGGTACTATTAGATATTTTTCATTTAAATATTCAAATTCAATAGCTGCGTATTTATCAAAAATAACCTTATCATTTTCCTTTACTGTTGGTAACACTCGTTTTCCTTCAACAATTTTACCATCACCAACAGCTATAACTACACCTATATTCTCTTCTTCTTTATCACTTACATTTAAAATAATACCACTAGCAGTTTTAGTTTCTACTGTTGCTATTTTAAGTAAAACATTATCATTTAATGGTTTAATCATATAGCCTCCTTTTTTATAACTCTGATTAAATTATAAAGCTAAATCCCAATATTTTAAAGTTTTTTACTATTTTCTCTACCTGATTCCATATTTTTCAATAATATAATCCATATCCTTATCTCCTCTACCAGATAAGTTGACTAATATTGAACCTTTTTTCATCTTCTTAGCAAGTTTAATAGCATAAGCAACAGCATGAGCACTTTCAATAGCTGGAATAATACCTTCCAGCCTACAAAGTTCATAAAAAGCATCTAAACTTTCTTCATCAGTAACAACATCGTATTTCACTCTGCCAATATCCCTTAAAAAAGCATGTTCTGGTCCACTAGAAGGATAATCCAAACCACTAGCAATTGAATATACTGGAGCTGCCTGCCCTTTTTCATCTTTTAACATGATACTATTAAATCCATGCATTATTCCTTCTTCACCATAAGTTAGACTAGCTGCATGATCACCAATTTTTTCACCTCTACCAAGGGGCTCAACACCATAAATTTCCACTGGATCAGCTAAGAAACCTGAAAATATTCCCATTGAGTTAGAACCACCACCAACACAGGCAACAACTGCATCAGGCAATTCACCAGTCATATCAAAAAACTGCTGTCTTGCTTCTACTCCAACAATTTGCTGGAAATCTCTTACCATCATTGGAAAAGGATGCGGACCAACAACTGAACCAATGCAATAGATACAGTTTTTATAATCTTCAATATAAGCCTTAAAAGCAGCATCTACTGCTTCTTTTAAAGAAGCCAATCCTTCAGTTACTTCAATAACATTAGCTCCTAATAGTTTCATTCTAGAAACATTTGGAGCTTGTTTTTCAATATCTGTTTTACCCATATAGATATCACACTCTAAACCAAAATAAGCTGCTGCTGTAGCCAAAGCCACTCCATGTTGTCCAGCTCCAGTTTCAGCGATTACTTTTTTCTTTCCCATGTACTTAGCTAGTAAAGCTTCACCCATACAGTGATTAAGCTTATGGGCACCAGTGTGATTTAAATCCTCTCTTTTAACATAAATCTGCACATTACCATACTTGTTAGATAGTCTTTCTAAATGGGAAATAGGTGTTGGTCTTCCTTGAAAATCCTTTCTAATTCTTCTTAACTCCGCAATAA
>JAAZJL010000026.1 GCA_012800355.1 Erysipelotrichia bacterium
AAAAGACAATTAAACTAATCATTTGAACCGTATGTTTGTTTTTAAGCATAAATTTTTTCCTCTTTTCAATAAAGATTGTTATAAATATTCTAGCATGTTTCGTGCATTAGAAAAACGAATTTAAAAGCTTCACTAGGCAGATGTGTGCAATTTGGGAATAATATGCAAAGTAGTAAATACTACTTAATACATTAAAGGGTTGTTTAGCATTACTCAGAGAATGTGTAATGTTTTGAGCTTTTGCTTACTTTTCCTTTATAAATGGTTTCAAGAAGCTCCTCAACAATAACATCATTAGCTAGACCTTCAGCCACTACTTTCTTATTATTCAATACAACAACATTACAATTAAGATCCAATACCTGATTAGGATTATGGGTGGTAAATATGATGGTCTTTCCTTCACTTTGAAGTTCTTTGAATATCATTAATAGTTTGTTTTGGTTTCCAAAGTCCAATGCAGAAAGAGGTTCATCAAAGATGAAAATATCACTTTCTTGAACTAAAGCTCTGCAGATAAAAGCGAGTTGTCTTTCTCCACCACTTATTTTGGTTATAGATTTATTAAGTAAATGCTCAATGCCCATTTTAACAGCATATGATTCTGCTTTTTTATAATCTTTTTCAGATGGAGATTGCCCTAAATTTAAATAAGGGTTTCTACCAAATAGGATAAATTCCCTAACTGAGTAATCAATATTTATGGTTGTGCTTTGTGAAATATAAGCAACCTCACGAGCAAATTCTTTGTTTGTGTATTCGCCTATTTGCTTTTCTTTAATATAAATAAGGCCACTAGGCTTATTGAGTCCTACCAAGCAATCTAGAAGTGTGCTCTTGCCTCCACCATTAGCTCCAAGTATTGCATTTATTGTGTTTTCTTTAATATCTAATGAAAGATTCTCAAGAACATTTTTATCTTTTTCATATGCAAAAGTAAGGTTTTTTACTGAAATTACATTCATTATTCAATCTCCTTTCTTCTCTTAAAAATAGAGAATAAAAATAATGGAGTTCCAATAATACCAGTTATTACACTGAGAGGAATTTCATTTGGAGCAATGCTTCTCGCAAGCATATCACAAAGAACCATAAACACCGCTCCAAAAAGCATAGAAACAGGAACGACTTTTTTGTTATCACTTCCTATTAATAAACGAACCAGGTTTGGAATAACTAAGCCTATCCAACCAATAGTTCCACTAATTGATACAGAAACTGCAGTAAGAATCGTTGCTACTATTATTAATATAATAGTTGTGACATTATAATTGACTCCTAAAGCTTTTGATTCCTTTTTGCCAAGTGAAACAATATTCATTCTCCAGGAAAGAATAACTGCAATAATACATCCTACTAAAGTTACAGGAAAAGCAATCCAGAAGTCATTAATAGTTACTTTGGACAAATCTCCTAATAACCAGAATGTCATCTCAGCTAACTTCATTTCATTATCTGCTAGATACTTCATAAGGCCAACCAAAGAAGACATGAGTCCTCCAACAGCAAGGCCACAAAGAATGATGATTAAATTGGATTTGTTCTTAAATGCTTTAGAAATTAACAAAGTTAATAAAACTGTAATAAACCCAAACACAAATGCAAATAGACTCACTAAACCAGTAGAGAATCCAATTAGAATTCCCAAACACGCCCCAACGCTTGCTCCACTACTTACTCCAAGAATATCTGGAGAGACTAATTTGTTATTAAAAATGCTTTGATAAATGGTTCCGCTTATAGCTAGAGAACAACCAACACAAATAGCAACTAATGTCCTAGGAAGCCTCAAATTATTTAAAACCTTAAATGAAACATCTTCGATAGGTTGCCCAAATAGATATTTAAAAGTATCTCCAATTGAAACGCTATATCTTCCAATGCACATTGATAAAACAAATGAGATTAAAAGAGCAGCGGCTAAGGAAACTAAAATAATTATGAATTTGCGTTTTTCTTTCTTATAAGCATTATTCATGAATCATGTTTTCTCCAGTTTTAGATAATCCTTTTGACATATTTTCAACATCACTATCGCTTAGATCGTAATTGAAATACTTTTTAATTGTTGCCTTCATTTCCGAGCTTAAATCAAAGGTATAAGAAGGATTAAATAGATTAGCTGTATATTTGAGCATTAATGATGTCTCAGCCCCAACGTTTTCGATTCCTTGCATGCAAACAGGAATATGGTAAACACGATTATTCTTATTGCAATCAAGTGCAGACCAAACTTCGGACTTAGTTAATGAATCAAATAAGTTTGTTTGATAAGAGCCACCAATCATCATTGCATATGGATTTAAATTAATCATTTCTTCATCAGAGACTTTATGAACATTTAAAACTTCATACTTCTCAGTAGCTAATCTGACATTAGCGACATCATAGATTCTTGAAATCATAGAGTTTCCACCATCAGAATAATAAAGCCCTTTAGATTTTTCTCCGTTTACATAGTAAACAGCTTTTTCACTATTGGTTGTTCCAATCTTTTCTTTAATATCATTAATCGTTGCTTTTACTTCGCTTTTCCAGGCTTCAGCTTTATCTTTTGCTTCTGGGAAAATAGTACTTAAAATATCAGCTATTTCATAAACTTCATCATCAAAGGCACCAGTTGGAGAATATTGATGAACCGCCACTACTGGAAGACCTGCATTTTTAAATGATTGCGCATTTTCTGTGTCTTGGATAATGACTAAATCGATACCGTCATTAAGAAGCTCTTCAGCAGTCACACTATAAGAATAGGCTTTGAAATTAGCAGCTTGAGGATAAAGTTCGTTTACCCAAGTGTTATAAGTAAAGGATCTATATGTACCTGTGATTTTTTCTCCTAAGCCGAAAGCTATCATCAAATCAGAAGCGCTTTGAGAAATTGCTGCAACATGCTTTACATCCTTAGGAACTATAACTTCCGCTCCTTCCATATCAATAACTTTAATTGTTTCCTCTTTTGGTTGGCTTCCGCATCCAGAGAGCATCGCAGGTATGATACTTAATACTAATAATTTTGAAATTCTTTTCATGTTTTTATTCTCCAATCTTCATTTCAATAACACTTATAAACTTTGAGTATTCTTTGATTACTTTATGCTCACAATCATGTAAATCTATACCATTTACTAGGTTTTTATAATCTTCTCTCATTTCGACAAGAACTAATGCAATATCAGTTCTTTCGGTTTTGAAGTCACCAATTGTGAAGCCTGTGTCACAATGAATTTTTGCTATTTTTAAATTACTGCAATCAAACTTTCTAGGCCATTTATCCAAGAATTTTGAAGCACCAACATTCCATCTTATTTCTTCGTGATTAATTAGTTCACTAAACATCTCAAATGCTTTGGCATCAACTTTAATAAACCTTTCAAAAGCGTTGTCCATATTAGCAAGTCTGCTCTCAAGTTTATCTTCAGTTAATAGTCTGTTATCTAGAATTTTAAATGAGACTTCTACTAATCTCAAAACATAATAATTAAAGAAATTTTGTCCAAAGTAACTAATGTCGTTTAGGATTAATCTAAACGAGGCAATATTCTTTTTTGCAACAGCAGCAAGCTCTTTTAATGTTTCTACTGCAAATTCCAATGTGAAGACAAACTCAGTTTCATCATATTCAATTTTGTCTCCAATGAATGAACCATGAAACCAGCAGTTTCTCAATTTAACTATCTTGGAAATTAAGCCTTCACTAAATAATCCATTCTTTTCAAGCATTGACGATAAAGCTGGTGTTTTATTACTGCACCCTTTGTAATTGACAAGAGTTTTCTCTAAATCAAAGAAGACTAAAGTTAAACACTTTTTCAAAACATCATTTATATAAGCTTCATCGACACTAGAAATAGGCTCTGCGTTTTGAGTTAATGGTTTACCATTACCACAGATTTCATTTAGTTTCTTTTGCTGCTCAACCTGAAATCTAGACATTTCATCTGACTTTCCAATTTCAATAAAGAATTCTCCTCTAAAGAAGGAAGTACAGAATGGCCAAATCATGTATTTCTGAGCCATCATAGATAAGACAAGAATAGCACCGTAAATAGTTAATTTCTTTTCATCTTCTACAACAAATGAAGGGCCAATGTTATTTATCAAAAATTGTTTTAAATCATCATCAAGATAAATTGGTTTAGCTAAATATAAATGAGCATTTACTCCTCTGATATTTACAAAGAGAATAACAAATCTATTAAATTGTTCTATCGTAAGAGAAGCAAATCTTGGAAAGACGTATAATACTCTTCGGAATGCTTCGTCATCAATTTCTTCATTAAGGTTGATATCAAAGGCTACTTTGAAGTATCTTTCAATATCAGCACACAGCCCTATCATTGCGCTCTTAAGCTCAACAAGATTACTGTCAGCATAAGAATAAGCTTTATCTAATGTTTGATTTAATGAAATCTTTCTCATTTTTAGTTTCCTTTCTTGAGAGAAGGCAACATGGCAATTAATTTATTAATTGTTTCGTCTTCGGACTCAGTATTATCTGTATAAATTAAATTAGTATAATAACATCTCCATCCAATGTATAAATTACCCACATTATCAAGATGGCATTCGTTTTGTGGAACAGCTAAGGCTGCTAATGCTTCCTTGTTATACTCAATGCCGTATTTAAGAATTGTTTCAGCTTGAGTTTTATATTTCTTAATGTCGTTTAAGCAATAATCGAGACAAACATTTAATAAAGGATTTATACACACAATGTCTGGTTTTTTACCATCTTTTGGTTCGACACCCTTATTAATAAATTCAAATGGGTATTTTCTTTTGCCAAATAAAGATTTGAAAATTGCCTCATTATTAAGAACTGCTTCAATGAATACCTCATCGGTATATAAACAATCCATATCTCTATAAGAGAATCGCATTAAGTACTCAAATGGATCATAAACTTTGTTAAATAACTCTCCATCGTTTGAATCAATTACAAACTTTGCAATTTGAATAGGCAATGAGGAGAAAACCATTGAACAATTATCAGTTTGATACATTCTATCGTTCATAGGACATAACCTGAAGTTGTGTTTTTCAACCAAATGTCTCAACCCATTATATGATTTGTATTCAATCAAATAGTCGAGTAGGAAGCGATTGTATTCGTCTGAATTATTAAAAACATCACTTCCATCGCACGTGTACGACCTATCTAATTCATCATAGAGTTCAGGCTCATCCTTATAAGCGTAGTATCTAAATCCCTTTAAATACTCAATATCGTCTTTATTGATGGTTTCAAAATAAGGTTGATCATCAAGAAGCTTAGCTAATGAAACCCCGAATATTTTCTCTAAAGGAATAATATAATCATACTTTAGAGGCCTTTCTCCTTTTAACATCTTAGAGAAATTAGATTTTTCTTTGTTAGCAAACTCAATTGCTTTATCTTGCTTTAGACCTTGAACTTTAGCAATAGCAATTAATAAATCGGTATAATATGCCATTCCTTTTTGATCCATGTATCTATCAATGTTTTTTTGAAGTGTTGTTTCCATATCGTTTCCTCCATTCGCAAAAATATTATATCATGACAATTTCAAAAAAGTAGTCATTCGCGACAACTTTCGTAGTCATAGATTTTTAAACTCCAAAAACTACGTCTGTCAAAAATGACTACTTTTCAAATTAAGCTTTGCTTATTTTTTAGCGTATCTAGGTTTAGCCGGACAAAAGTAGATTTCACTAGACCCATCTACAAATTTGAATGTTATATTTCTTTCAGGAGTAATCTCTGCTCTATCAATAAGGAATCTAAATATAAATCTATCATATTCTTTTAGAGGCTCTTCCATTTTGGCAAGGAATAGCTTTGCTATGCGATACCTCTTCCATTCAGATTCTTCATCATACTTAATGAAGTTCTTCTCTGATATTTGGTCATTAAGCTTTTCAATCTGGCTGTTATATTTATCGATTGTTGATTGATATTGAGCAGGAGCCATTGCTTGAGCTTTTGCAAGATTAACAAATTCATTATGAGCAACAATTAGATTTGCTTTTTCTTGTGTTAGCTTAGCTATTTCTTTATCAAGTTTGCTTTGAGAATTATGTATTTTATCAAGCTCTTCATATCTTTCAAGAATCGCATCTTTCTTTTCAAACCAGCGTTTAAAGCATTCAAGAAAAGCTTCAATTACATATTCTTCTCTAACACTAACAGCTGGACATTTGAAACTAAGTTTCTCTCTGTTGTATTTTTCTTTCTTGCCATTGCACACATATCTTACTGTGCGATATTTTTCTTCAGTTGAGTGGAACACCTGAGGTCCAAATACATTTCCACATTCGCTGCAAAATAAGAGATTTGCAAAGAGATTTTGTCCGCTCTTAGAGAGATTGCTTTTTCTTCTTTCAAGTTCAATTTGGACTAACTCCCATGTATCTTTATCAATAATAGCTGGGTGATTATTTTCAACATAATATTGAGGAACTTCTCCGTTGTTCTTTTTTAGCTTATGAGTTAGAAAGCTTTCAGTGTAGGTCTTTTGAAGAAGAGCATCACCTTTGTACTTTTCATTCTTAAGAATGTTAGTAATTCTAACCGTTTCCCATTTGCCTTTCTTTGTACAAGTTGGCACATTAGCATCATTTAGTCTTTGTGCTATTTCAAATTGTGTTAATCCATCATAAAGAAA
>JAAZJL010000027.1 GCA_012800355.1 Erysipelotrichia bacterium
AAACCGTGTGTATATAGTTTTTCTCCGATTGTATGTGATAATTTTAGATTTTCTGAATGGTCATATAAGGCTAACGCTTTCATGCTTTGTGCACCTAAACTTGTTTCTATGCCTTTGTCACGCAGTTGCTTTATGATTTCTGTTCTGTCAAATCGATCATTTAAAACAATCATATAGGTTTGTAAACTATGACCTTCAGTGATAGCAGGTAAAGCTATAGCGTCTTTTTCCACTAAAGGTTGCAATTGACTTTCAAGCTCTTTTGATAATTCACGTCTTTTTTTTATCCAGCCGTCTATTAATGGTAAAAGTGCACGACCTATAACCCCCTGAAAATTCGTTAATCGGTAATTTAAGCCTATACATTCAAATTTAGTGCTAAATGGATCGCGAACCATACCATGACTGCGAAGAAGTTTTGCCTTTTCATACAGTTTTGAATCATCTGTAATTAAGGCCCCACCCTCACCTGTAGTTAAGGTTTTGCGAGGATGAAAAGAGAAGCAACCTATGTCACCTATTGTGCCAACCATTTTATCTTTTATTTTTGCACCTAACGCACAAGCTGCATCTTCGATTAACAATAAATTATATTCATCTGCAATTTCTCGGTATGCAAGTAAATTGCTGGGATTGCCAAATTCTAAAACAGGCATAATGGCTTTTAAAGTTTCTGGTCCTTGCCAATTTTGAATTTTTTCTTTTAAAAGTCTTGGACACATGTTGTAGCTATAATTTTCGACATCAACAATTATAGCTTTAGCACCTACCATCTCTACTACATTAGCTGTGGCAGCGAAGGTGAAATCTGGGACCAAAACTGCATCACCAATAGTAATACCAGTCGCAAGTAATGCAATATGAAGCGCTGCTGTTCCATTACTTACTACTAATGCGTGTTTAGCTCCAGTATAGTGTGTAAGTTCTTCTTCGAAAGCTTCGCATTCAGGACCATGGATCAAATATCCACTGCGCAAAATTTCAGCAACCTTTTCTATAGCGCTTTCTGGGATGCTAGGTTGAGATAGTTTTATCATATTTACTTCCTAAACATTTCAGGCATTTCAGGGAGATCATCCATATTTCTAGCAATCCATTCAGCTGTTTTAACTAAACCTTCCTCTAAATCCACCGTAGCAGTAAACCCTAATAGATCGGTCGCTTTATCAACATTCGGAATACGTAGTTCGATATCAGCTGATAGTGCTTCTTTAAAAACAATTTTTGATTTTGAATTTAAAACACGACAAATTGTTTGTGCTAGACCATAAATTGTTGTTACTGCTCTCGCATTGCCAATATTAAAAGATTCACCTACTGCTTTTGGCATAGTAAGTGCTTTTAGCAATGCTTTGGTCATATCATCTACATAACACCAAGCTCTAATTTGCGCACCATCACCAAATATATAAATATCTTCACCTTTTAGAGCTTTGCGAATCATAATAGAAATTGCCCCCTCACCAGTCTGTCCAGGACCATAGACATTAAAGGGCCGGAAAGTAACTGTCGGCAAGTCATATTCACGATAGTAAGCGTGGGTTAAATGTTCTCCTGCAAGTTTACTAACCGCATAAGTCCAACGTGCTTCACCTACTGCTCCCGTTGTAGTGGAATTTAATTCATTTACTCGATAAGCACGAGAACCAAAAACCTCAGATGTGGAAAACTCTAAGAATCGTTGAACCGTACCCGACAGATAAGCAGCTTCTAAAGCATTGGCAGTTCCTAGCATATTCACTGTCATAGTACGAACAGGATTTTTAACAGTATTATCAATACCAGCAATCGCAGCGGCATGAACAAATATTTCTGCTCCTATGGCAGCTTTTATGATGCTTTCTGCGTCTAAAACATTCCCTTCAATTAACTTAAGATTTGGATGTTTATAGAATGGTTGTGTTTTTAGAGTGTTTCTTTCAAGATTGTCAAAAACAGTAATTTTGTTTTTTTCAATAAGTTTACCAATTAAAGTTGAGCCGATAAAACCAGCTCCGCCAGTAATAAAAATTTGTTTGTTTTTAAGTTCAAACATATAAGTCTCCTATAAAAAAATAATTTTTCCCATTGTATACTGGGATTATAATACTAACTAATGGTGCATCTATATTCTGCATAATTTCTTCCTTTAATTTAATGATTTTATTTTTGTATTGTTATATAAGATATTACATTTACATACTTTAAAGTTATATAAAACCATTAAGCCAAACAAAATTAGTTCTATAATAATTGAAAACTCAAACTCTATTGCTAACATAAGTGTAGTCAAAAACAACAAGTTAATTATCAAATGTTTTAAGTCAAATTTAATCCAAAGTTTTCTTGACATAAAATATTGAATAGTAAAGTATGCAAAAAAGGAAATGCTTGTTGCTATTGCAGCACCTTTAGCACCTAAATACGGAATAAAAAGATAATTTAAAAATATATTAGAAATTGCACCTATTGATGTTGATATAAGTGATAAATAAGTTTTATTATTTAAATCCATACCATTAGTACAAGTAACAGATATTATATTTAGAACAGGTACTATTAATAAATAAACAAAGACACCAGCAGTATTTCTATATTTGGGACCTAAAATTAAAAAAACAGGGTTTCTAAAAATTATAATAACAAATGCTAGGATTATAGCAAAAGTTATTGTTAACGTATTTACTCTTTTAAAATTATTATCGTTAATATCTTCCTCATACCATTTAAAAAGCAGAGGTATCCAACTAGTTGAAAAAATAGTTTGAAAAACTGCCAATAAAGCAACAATCTTAAA
>JAAZJL010000028.1 GCA_012800355.1 Erysipelotrichia bacterium
AATCTCTTTTTCAATTTCAGCTGGTTTTTCATCAATATCGCTCAACTCTAAAGTTGGTAACATTGCTTTTATCTCAGGAGTGTCCTCACTTGATTGCCACTCTACTAACTGTTTATTGAAAGCAACTAAATCTTCAATTTCTTGCTTTGATAATGTTGCTTTATAATCAGCAAGCTGTTTTTCTAACTCTTGTTGCTTTTGAACTTCAATTGTAGTTGAAGGAACCATTAATACTGAGGCATAGTGAGTTGAATTTAATAAATACTTTTCAATTAATTTTTCAAAGTAGTCTGTATCAATTTTTTCTCTTAGTGATTTATAAACACTTTCATTACATAAACCATCTAATGGATCTCCACCATAATTCCAACTACCAAGGGCAAAAATATTGTAAATAATTCCCTTAGGGGCATAGCCAAAATCTCTTTCCTTATTAACAAACTCCATCTTATTTAAATTAGCTACTAATTCTTCTTTATTTAAACCTTCTTTGACAACATTTGTTAATACTTCTTTAATAGTTGAAACTATTTCATCATAGTTTTCCTTATTTGTATTGTTTACTAACACAAAAAGGCTAGGTTGTAACAAGGAAGTTTCTACACCAATCGTTACATTTTCAGCTAAGCCTTTTTCTAAAATCGCTTTGACTAAAACTGATTCATTATTTTCAGTTAAAATATTAGCGATAATTTGAAAAGCTGTACTTACTTCATAATCGTTATAATCTGACAAGCCAAAACCAAAAGAAGCAAGTGCTTTATTGTTTATATCACTATTAACTGGTACTGCAAACTCTTTTATTAAGACATCTCTAATAACTGGTTTTTGTTTTTCAATACTGTAAAATTCAACACTTTCAGAATACTCATTTAAATACTCATCATTAATAATCTCCAAAATTTCCTCAACAGCCATTTTTCCATCTAAGAAAATCATTGAATTTGTTGGATGATAATACTTGCTGTGGGCATCTTTAAAATTTTCATAAGTCAATTCTGGGATAAAATCTGGATCACCACCAGAAGAATACTGATAACAATTATCTGGAAACATTTCATTAAGCAATAGTTCGTTTACCATACTTTCTGCTGTAGAATATGCACCCTTCATTTCATTATAGACAACACCTTTATAAATAATAGGTTCTTCTTTATCATTTAATTCGTAATGCCATCCTTCTTGTCTAAAGATGTTTTCATTTTTTAAACATAACGGATTAAATACCGCATCCAAATAAACTCTTACTAGATTTTTAAAATCTTTATCATTTCTTGAACTTACTGGATAAACTGTTTTATCTGGAAAAGTCATCGCATTTAAGAAAGTGTTTAAAGAACTCTTTAATAAATCAACAAATGGTTCTTTTAATGGATATCTGTCTGATCCATTTAAAACTGAGTGCTCTAAAATATGGAATACACCAGTGCTATCAGTTGGAATTGATTTAAAACCAATAGAGAATGTCTTGTTGTCATCATCTCTATCTAAATATAAAAGTTGTGCTTTAGTTTTTATATGAGTTAAATAATAAGCAGTTGCTTTTAACTCTTCACTTTCAACAACCTTCTCTACTTTGAAACCTTTAACAATATCGTTAATTTTCATTTAATAACCTCCCATTAAAAAAATATGTAACCAAAATAAATATATATCATGG
>JAAZJL010000029.1 GCA_012800355.1 Erysipelotrichia bacterium
AACTTCCCTCTATATAGATTATGTTAGAGAAATTGCCATTGTTCTTTTGACCAATGCAGCTTATCCAACTAGGGATGATAAAATGATTAAAATTAGAAGAGAATTCCATAATATGATTTTAGAAAAATACATATGATAAAATACTGTTAAAAATGATTGTAGACACTTTTTAAACAAGGTATTTTCTTTATGCAATGTATAGCAATAGATTAATATGTTTATTGTCGTAAAACGTATCTTTTATAATGATGTAAATTTTAACTGTATTTAATATGAATTAAAAGTTATTGCATATATCTTCCGCCATTAGCCAATAATGATTCTCCGTTTACATAGTCAGACAAACTAGAGGCTAAAAAAAGAATACAATTGGCTATATCTTCACTTGTTCCCATACGACCTAATGGAAGATCAGCTAGAATTTTTTCTCTATGTTCAGGGGTCCATGTTTTTGTTATATCTGTTGCTACTGGACCAGGGCAAACAGCATTTGCATATATTCCTTTACTGCCAAACTCAGCAGCTATATGTCTTACTAAATACAACAATCCTGCTTTTGATGCGCCATAAGATGGAGAGGCGCCAAGATTAATATTTTTTCCAGCAGTGGATGAAACCATAACAATTTTTCCGCCTCCTTGTTTCTCAAACATTTTTATGGCACTTTGTGCAAGAAACATCGGATAAGTAAGATTAACATCCATAACTTGATTCCACTGTGCAGGTGTCATTTCAAGTGTTGGTTGACGTAAGGCCATTCCTGCATTGCAGACTAGAATATCTACTTTTTTAAACTTCTCAATCGCGAAAGAAAAAATTCTTTCCACATTTGACAAGTCATTACCATCTGCAACAATATATTTGCATTTTCCAAAAGCATTGATTTCGTTAGCCAGTTCATGTAGTTCTTTTTCTCTTCTAGAAGTTATAACTACATTTGCACCTTCTTTTGCTAAAGTAATAGCAGTTGCTTTGCCAATTCCACTAGAAGCGCCAGTAATAATTGCTGTTTTACCTTTTAATAAATTATTCATAACAAATCTCCTCTAATTTATTCTATAATAATAGTATGGAAAAAGTAAATGGATTGGTAATTGCTCCATATGAGGGACTTAAAGAAACTTTTTTATCTGTTGCTCCAGATTATGCAAGTCAAATAAATCTGGATATTTATGTTGGAAACTTAGATGAAGGATTAGAAATAGTTAAAACGATTAAGAATCGTTATGATATTGTGATATCTCGTGGAGGAACTGCTACGCTTATTAGAAAATCTACGGATATGTTTGTTATGGATATTAGAATATCGGGCTACGATTTCATGCGCGCTTTTAAAATGGTTGAAAATATTCATGGAAAAAAAGCCTTGGTAGGTTATGAAAATATAATAAAAGGGGCTCATAGTGTAGATGTTTTTATGAATACTGGAGTAGATTTGTTTACAGTTACTTCAAACCGTCAACTTTCAGACTTATATAAAGAACTGCAAAAACAAAATTATGAATTGATTATAGGTGACACTGTTGCATGTCAAGAAGCGGAAAAAAATGGAATTAGCAATTTATTACTTATTTCTGGTGAAGAAAGCGTCAAAGAAGCAATAGAAAGCGCGATTATTGTCGCACAAAGAATAAAAAGAGATAATGATAGACTTTATTTTCTTGAGATGATTCACAGTAGAAAATCTTGGACAAGCGTAGTATTTAACAGTAAAAAAGAAGTTGTAATGTGTTATTCAAAAAATGATGAATTGTCCTTGCCTTATGATCTTTTAAAAGAACATTTAACTTCAGAAAATCACGATTTGTATTTAGAAAATGATGATGGTTTTTATGATTTGAATTATCGCGCTTTGGATGATGGATATTTTTTAGTTCAATATCGTAAAGTTTGGAATCAAAATCAAAGAATCAGAGGGGTTTACGTAATGAATACCTCTGAAAAAAACACATTAAAAGAGAATTGGGCAGATCGTTTCTTCTATAGTGAAAAAATACTTGCATTGATAGACAAGGCTTCAAAGTCATCTAGATCGGTGCTTCTTGTAGGCGATACTGGTGCAGGAAAAATGGAGATTGCAGAATTTATTCACCGTTCTTCTTCTAATAAAAGGTATCCTTTCTTTTCAGTGGATTGTTCGGTTGTTGAATATGATGATTTATCGAGCTTTTTAGATACAATTGATGGTAAAAAAGGAACACTTTGCTTTAGCTCTTTAGAATGTCTGGAAGATAATGAACAAAGATATTTATTAAAGGCAATTCCTCAACTTAATAGAAATGGCTTGAGAATAATTGGTGTAGCAAACACTAGAGTTAATGATTATCTAGCCAACAAACAGTTTGATGCAAGATTGCATAGATTGTTCGCTGAATTATCTTTCTTTGTTCCTAATATAGAAACAAATGATAAAAACTATATAAATGTCATTAATCGATTAATACTTAAAGCAAACGAAAATCAAGGCAGACAGGTTACAGGTATTGATAATGATGCAATTAAAGAATTAATTAGTTTTGATTGGATTTATAATTATGATCAACTTACATCAGCTGTAAATCAACTTGTAATGATGGCTAAAGACACAAGAATACGTTTAGAAGATGTCAAAACATTGTTACAGCCCTTGTCGACAAAAGAAAAGTATAGTATTTCGCTTGATGGTACACTTGAGGAAATAGAAAGAAGAATTATTGAAGTTGTTATAAGACAAGAAGGTGGTAATGTGACAAAGGCAGCTGAAAGATTGCAAATTGGAAGAAGTACAATTTGGCGTAAAATGAAATAATTATTTTGAAAAGACATCTTATATAAAAACACGAAACTTAGACAATTGATTGTCTAAGTTTTTTGATAATCATAAAAACCATATCTTTATATAAGATAAAATATAAACTTGAGTGAATATGTAAGCAATTTACGTTTCAAAAAGAAACAAACGTTCCATAATGAAACGCATAATTTATTTTTGTATAATTTTTCTTGCAATAAAAGTATCGATATATTATTATAAAATTAAATAAAAAAATGATGGCGTTTACATAGTTTCAAAATGAAACGTCAAGAAAGAGGAGATAATATGATTGAACTTCCAATTATCGGAATTACTATGGGTGATCCAGCTGGTAATGGACCTGAAATCACTGTAAAAGCATTATCAAACCCAACAATTTATGAAAGATGTAAACCTCTTGTTGTGGGAGATGCTCGTATGATTCAAAAAGCAGCAGCGATAGTAGGGCATCCTGAAATGAAAATTCATAAAGTAAATAGCCCAAACGAGGGAATTTATACTTGTGGAACAATTGATGTTCTCCATTTAGATCTTATTAAAAATATCGAAACTTTCCAATATGGAAAAGTTAGTGTGGAAGCGGGAAATGCTGCTTTTGTATCAGTAAAAAAAGTAATTGAGTTAGCCTTAGATAATCAAGTAGATGCTACAGTTACCAATGCTTTAAATAAGGAAGCAATGAATTTAGCTGTCAGTAAGGATGGGCTAAATTTTGATGGACATACAGAAATATATGCCACTTATACAAATACAAAAAAATATACTATGATGCTCGCTCATCATGATTTTAGAGTAGTGCATGTTTCAACTCATGTTTCTTTGAGAGAAGCCTGTGATTTGGTAAAGAAAGAAAGAGTTCTTGAAGTAATTGAACTTGCTCATAAAGCATGTAAAGATTTAGGAATTGAAGAACCAAAAGTTGGTGTTTGTGGATTAAATCCACATGCTGGAGAAAATGGTTTATTTGGAACCGAAGAAATAGATGAGATAATACCAGCAATTAATCAGGCAAAAGAAAAAGGAATGAATGTTATTGGCCCTTTGCCACCAGATAGTGCATTTTCACAAATGTTAGGAGGGTGGTATGACATAGTAGTTTGTATGTATCATGACCAAGGACATATTCCTACAAAAACTATAGGTTTTGTTTATGATCGAGAAAAAAAGCAATGGAAAGCAGTGGAAGGAGTAAATGTCACTTTGGGATTGCCAATAATACGCGCTTCAGTGGATCATGGTACAGGATTTAGATCAGCAGGAAAAGGAACAGCAAACGAACTTAGTTTAGTTAGTGCTATTGATTATGCAATTAGAATGGCTATAACAAAAAAGAAACAGGAGGAATTATTATGAAAATAATTATGACTCAATCTGTGTGTAAAGAAGGATTGGAAATAATGGAAAAGCATGGCATAAATTATCAAGATGCTAATGGGAATAATCCTAATGATTATCTGGATTTAATGAAAGATGCTGATGGAATAGTAGTAAGAATTGCTACTTGCGATGCAAATGTTATTGAAAATTCTCCAAATCTTAAGGTCATAGGAAGGACAGGTGTTGGCTATGACTATGTTGATGTAAAAAAAGCAACAGAAAAAGGAATTCCTGTAGTAATTACTCCAGGTGCCAACAATAGAAGTGTTGCAGAACATACCGTTGCAACTATTTTGGCGATGTCTAAAAATTTATATGAATCAGAAAATGAATTTAGAAAAGGTAATTGGAGCATTAGAGGTAACGGAAAGATAATTGAATTTGAAAATAAAATAGTGGGTATTATAGGAATGGGGAATATTGGAAAGATTGTCTGTGAATTATGTAACGGATTAGGAATGCATGTATTAGGCTTTGATACTTTCTTTACAAAATCTCAAATTGAAGAAATGGGAGCAGAATATTGCGATGATAAAGATGAATTGCTAAGACGTTCAGATTTTGTGACAGTTCATATTCCATTATTTGAAACAACAAGAAATACAATTGCAAAAAGAGAATTGGAAATAATGAAGGAAACAAGTTTTTTGATAAATACTAGCAGAGGCGGAATTGTAAATGAAGAAGATCTGGCAGATGCTTTAAATAATGGCGAAATTGCGGGTGCCTCACTTGATGTATATAGTCAGGAACCTTTAGATAGGGATCATCCTTTATTTTCAGCTCCTAATTTGATGATGACACCTCATACAGCAGCTCAAAGTAAGGAAGCAGTTATTAAAATGGCTGAAATGTGTGTGAATGGAATGATAGCTGTACTGAATGGCAAGAAATGGCCTCATGTTGCAGATAAAAAGGTATATAATCATCCGAGGTGGAAGGAAAAATAATATGAAAAAGATAATGGTAATTGCAGATGATTTAACTGGAGCTTGTGATACGGGGATTAAGTTTACTCAAAAAGGATACAAAACCAGAGTAATCATGCCAAAAGATGGTGATTTTTCTATTCAAGATGAAAGTGTGGAAGTTTTTTCTATAACAACTGACACTAGAAATTGTACTTCTGAAGAAGCAAAAAAAATCATAAATAAACTTTTGGATTTTTATGGTGGCAATTACCATTTTTATAAAAAGATAGATTCAATTTTACGAGGAAATATTATTAGCGAATTGGATGTTTTTATTGAAAGAGGATATGCAAAAAAAGCAATTATATGTCCATCTTATGTAGAAGAAGGAAGGACATTAAAAAATGGAGTTCTTCGAATCTGCAAATCAGAAGGAGAGGCAAATTTTAATGTAGGTGAAACTCTGGGTTTAGAAAGTTGGGGATATATTTCACTTAAAACAGTAAGAAAAGGTTATGAAGCTGTGGTAGAAAAAGTAAGAAATATTTCTGAAAAATATATACTTGTGGATGCTATTACAAATGAAGATTTACAAATAATTGCAGAAGCTTGTGAGGTGTTAACAGAATGTATTCCAGCAGGAAGTGCAGGACTTGCAAGATATTATTACAAACCATTAATAAAACCAAAAAAAATAGAGAAAAAGAAAATCAATGATGGGGGCATTCCTCTTATAGTTGTAGGCACTAAAAACCCAATAACTGTAAATCAGGTAAAACAATTGAAAAAAAAGAATAATTTAGAAGTTTATTTGGTTTACATCGCCAGTGATGGTGTAACGGTAACTCATACGGAAATATTAGAAAAAAAGATAAATAAAGAAGGAATTTTATTAACGACAAATCTTGTTTATTTTAATGAAGAAAAATCTGAACATTTACTTTACATGAATTTTAGTAATGAAAATATAAAACAAATTATTGCTAAAGAAGCAACAAGTATTTATAGTAGCAATAACATTTCTTCAATAATCTCAACTGGAGGAGATACTAGTTCTTGTGTACTTGAATCATTAGGGTTAAATAGAATTGATTTAATAGAAGAAATAATACTTGGCATACCTTATGGAATAGCCAGTAGTTCAGATGGGAATAAAATAAAAATTGTTACCAAATCTGGTGGATTTGGGAAAGAAGATGCACTAGTAAAACTATATGAATATATGAGGTGATAGTATGAGATATCCAAAAGGGTTAATTGCAGCAATGTCAACACCATTTTTTGAAGATGAAACATTAAATGAAGAAGAGTTAAGACATCAAGTAGATCGCTTAATTGCTGCAGGAGTTCATGGAATATTTGTTTTAGGAACTAATGGCGAAAATTATACTATGGAGTTTGCTGAAAAAGTCAAAATAATGGAAATTGTTATTAATCAAGCCAAACATCGAATTCCTGTTTTCGTTGGTACAGGTTGTGTAACAACCAAGGAAACACTAGCTTTAAGTAAGAAAGCACAAGAACTTGGTGCTGATTACCTTTCAATAATTTCTCCTTGGTTTGCTCAAAATACTCAAGAAGGATTATATGAACATTTTGCAACAGTTGCTAAAGAAGTTAATCTTCCAATAGTTATATATAATATGCCTGCTAGAACAGGAATTAATATCGATTATAAAACTATGGAAAAGTTAGCAAAATTAAAAAATATTGTTGGTATAAAAGACTCTAGTTGCAATTTTGACAACATGCAAAGATACTTAGAAATACCTGGACGTACATTTTCAGTTTTGTCAGGAAATGATTCCTTGATTCTGCCTTGTCTATTGGCAGGAGGTCAAGGTGGCATAAGTGGTCTGTCGAATGTAATTCCTGAAAGAATGGTTAGTATTGTTAACGAATATGAAAAAGGAAATATTGAAGAGGCGTGGAGATTGCAACGCAGTGTAAGACCTCTTAGAGATTGTATGCAAATGGCTAATCCAAATTCAGTAGTAAAATGTGCTGCAGCTATGTTAGGGCAAAAATTAGGCCCATGTAGAGCACCATTTAATATAAACGATGAAAGTTTGAAACAAGCTATCAAAAAGAGTTTAGAGTTGGTTCAAGATTAAATAAGGAGATGAAAAATTATGTTAGAACAATTTACTTTAACAGTTCCACAAAATGTTCATTGTGGCAATGGAACTCTAGAGAAACTTCCTGAAATTTTGAGACAGAAAAAAGCAAAAAATGTTGCAATTATTGTAGATAAAACAGTTTCAACACTAGATGTTTACAAAAAACTCAATAACAAACTTGAAGCTGATTTTAACATTCAGCAATTTACAGATGTACCACCTGAACCAACAGAAGATCAAGTAAAAAAAGTGGCAGATAATGTTATGGAGTTTGACACTGAAATTATCGTTGCTATTGGTGGAGGCAGTGTAATGGATGCTGCAAAGTTTGTGTCTGTTATGTTAACTAATCCAGAATTCTATGTAGACCTTACTGATAAAGAAAAGATTACAAATAAACCTATTCCTTTAATTTGTATTCCAACATCTGCTGGAACTGGAAGTGAAGCAACACCAAATGCAATTATATTGATTCCTGAAAAACAAGTTAAGGTAGGAGTAGTACACAATTATTTTCTGCCTACAGATGTAATTTTAGATCCATTGATGACAAGGTCATTGCCTAAATCTGTTACAGCAGCCACAGGATTAGATGCATTTTGTCACTGTATAGAAACATATATCTCTAAAAAAACAAACCCATTTGCAAGGCTTTTTGGATTGGAAGGAATCAAACTTATTAGCAAATATTTAAGAAGAGCTTACGATAATCCTAATGATATGGAAGCAAGAGAAAAAATGGCTATCGCTGCATTTTATGGTGGAGTGGCTATAACATCTTCTTCTACAGTTGCTATTCACGCTTTATCTTATCCACTTGGTGGAACGTATCATATTGCTCATGGAATTTCAAACGCTATTCTTTTACCTTATGTTATGGAATATAACATGGATGCAATTGAGGATAGTATTCCTGATTTGTGTAGTGCAATGGGTTTAGATACCGAAGGTTTGAATATTAAGGAAAAAGGAGAATTACTAGTTAAAGAAATATTTGCATTATGTAGATATGTAAATATTCCAGAAAGTGTAATTCAATATGGTGTTAAACCTGAAGATTTGGATAGATTGGCTATATCAGCTAGTGAAGTAAGAAGACTTCTTGATCAAAATCCAAAAGAAATGTCTATTCAAGACATTAAATCTATATATATTCAACTTTTATAAGTTGATTAAATATACATTTTCATAAAAGAAAAGAAAGGGAGGAAAATTTTATGAAAAAAATAATGATTTTATTATTAACATTATTAATGGTTTTCTCATTTACTGGTTGTAATCGTAATGGAGATAAACCTGGTGAAGATGAACCTATTAAAATTGGTTTGACAGATGCTTTTACAGGTGATAGAGCAGGAAATGGTCAGTACACAAAAGAGGGTGTAGATATGTTTCTTGAATACATTAATGGTAAAGGTGGTGTCTTAGGACGTGAGGTTGTAGTTGTTTATGAAGATGACCAAGGTAATGAAACCGCAGCTGTTAATGCTTATCAGAAGTTGATTTTAGAAAACGAAGACTTAACTGCAGTTGTTCTTAACAAATATTCATCAGTAGTTCTAGCTATGGAACCATATGTAGCTGATAGCAAAATTCCTGCAATTTGTTCTGGTTCGAATGTTAAGATTGAACAGTCTACAAATCCATATTTATACTCAACACGTCGTTCTGACTATGGTTCAGGTGCTACAATGGCTGCTTTCATCAAACAGGAAGGTGCTAAGAGAGTTGCTATTCTTTATTCGCCAGATGCTTTAGGTAAAGGAATGAGTGAAATTGTCATAGCAAAATTGCAAGAAGCAGGTATTGAAGTTGTTTCATCTCAACAGTTCTCAGAAGGGGAAAAACAGTTTGCTAACTATGTAGCGAAAATTAAAGAATCAAATCCTGACTTTATTGTTTGTATTGGACAAACTTCAGAAACAGGTCTAATTGTAAAAGCTATTTATGATGCTGGTTTAAATCATATCAAGTGTATTGGTAACTCAGCATTTGCACAGGCAACTACGATTGAACAAGCAGGTTTAGAAGCTTCTGAAGGTTGGTATTCAATTACCGCATTTGCTGCAGGCACGGAAGAAGAACCAACTGCTTCATGGATTAGAAGTTACACTGAAAAGTATGGACATGCTCCAGAAATGACTTCAGTTACAACATATGATGCTTTATCAATGATTTGTTATGCAATTGAGAAAGCTAATTCAACTGATCCTGAAGCGGTAAATGCAGAATTAAAGAAAATTCTTAACTTTGAAGGTATTGCAGCTGTTTATAGTTACAACGGAAATCCAATGTTAGCTAATTCTGAATTTGTAATTCAAATTCAAAATGGCAAAGCAATAGTATTAACTAAAGTAATTGGTTAATTCTAGATTTGAGTACTCTTAGAAATATTGCTAGGCAGATTAAATGTCTGCCTAGCAAATAACTTAATTTGGAGGTAAAATCCTATGGTATTGCAATTATTTATTACTGGTATTTCCATGGGTATGCTATACGCATTGATGGCAATGGGATTGATATTGATTGTTAAAGCAGTCGGTGTCTTAAACTTTGCACATGGTCAGCTATTCATGCTAGGCGCGTATATCACATGGTCATTAACCAATCAGTTGAAATTACCACTCTGGGCTATGATTATTGCCATGATTGTGTGTTTTTGTATTGTTGGTTTATCATTTATGTTTACTGTTTACTGGCCATTAAGAAATTCGCCATGGAAAGTGACCGTTGTTATTTCTACTCTTGGTGCATCTATTGCACTCAAGGAAGCTGTGCGTCTTATTTGGAGTTTCATACCACTATTGAGTAAGCCATTGATTGACAAGGTTATCCGTATAGGTGATGCTGTTATGAATGTTCAGTATATTTTCATTATTATAATAAGTGGTGCATTAATGCTTTTCGTATATTTCTTATTTGAAAAAACATTCATTGGCAAAATCATGCAAGCAACAGCTCAAAATCGTTATGCAGCAGAATTAATAGGGATTCCATCTGTAGTAGCAATTGCTGGAACATATATGATAAGTATGTGTATGTCTGGTGTTGGCGGATGGTTAGCTGCACCATTATTTCTAGTTTCACAGTCGCTTGGAACATTTGCACAGAAAGCATTTGCTGGAATCGTTGTTGGTGGCTTTGGCAGTATAAAAGGTGCTGTCGTAGGATGTGTTCTAGTTGGCTTAATTGAATCATTTTCAATCTTAATTACTGATGCTTACAAAGATGCTGTTGTTTTTGGTGTATTGATTCTTGTTTTAATAATTCGTCCAACAGGTATCTTTGGAGAAAAGATTGAAGAAAAAGCTTAAGGGGTGATAGATATGAAAAAGAAAAAAATTCTAACACCAAAAATAATTGGGAAAATTATAGTAGCTATTATTATAATTGCTGCGTTTATTATAATACCTCTTCCTGGAGTTGTGAGTAGATATATGCTTAAGGTTTATAATGATGGTTTAATATATTTCATTGCCGCTTTAGGTTTAAGTGTTATGCTTGGCATGGGTGGACAAGTTACCTATTCGACAGCTGGAATCATGGGTGTTGGAGCATACATAACTGCGATTCTATCTACCAAGTATGGTTGGAATACGGGCCTTGCCATTATTGTTGCCTTGATTGCTGGTGCTATTTTCTCGTTTGTAGTTGGTTTAGCACTATTTAGATTAAAAGGAAGTTATTTTTCGTTCGCATCAATAGGCTTAACAAATTTACTTGTTACAATTTTTTCCAACTGGATGGAAATGACAGAAGGTCCAGATGGAATAACTAGAATTCCTAAATTGGATGTTGGTTTTATGAAATTTACAGATTTTAATAGTTATTTTCGCCTTTTATTTATCATTGCGATTATATGTTATTTATTTGTCTTAAGGTTACGTAAAACAAGTTATGGCAGAGCCCTTGCTTCTGTTAGAGACAATGAAATTACAGCTGCATCATTTGGTGTAAATTGCTACATGACAAAGGTATATAGTTTTGTTATTGCTGGAGTATTTGCTTGTCTTGCAGGTGGATTATATGCAGTGCATGCAGGTTTTATTTCTCCTGAACCATTTAAATATGATCAGTCAGCTATTTATTTGATTATGATTATGCTAGGTGGTGTAGATAGTACTTTTGGGGCATTTTTAGGAGCTTCACTATTAACGATAATACCGGAAAAAATGCGTTGGCTCAATGAATACTATAAACTTATTTATGGTGTTGGCGTAATTATTTTGATGATATTTATGCCAATGGGATTGATGGGTATAATTGATAATTTCAAATATAAAATGATTGGCAAAATTAAAAAACGTAAACAATCAAATGCTATAGAAACGGAGGCAAACTAATATGGAAAGAGTATTATTGGAAGTTCGCGATGTCAATAAAGCATTTGGTGGTGTTATAACAGCTAAAAATGTTGATATGAAAGTCATGGCTGGAGAAATTCATGGATTAATTGGACCTAATGGAGCTGGCAAGACGACTCTTCTTAATCTTATCAGTGGTATTTATGAGGTAGATAGTGGCCATATTTTCTTTGAAGGAAATGAAATAACCAACTTGCCAGCTCATAAAAGAGCGAGACTGGGATTAGGAAGAACTTTTCAATCTCCACGTTTTATGAATCGTGCAAGCATTAAAGATAATCTTGAACTAGGCACAGACTTGCGTAATCAATTTACGTATATTCAATCATTTTTTGGGAAAAAGGGAGCAGATTTCTATAGCGAATTGGAAGAACTTATGGAAATTGCTGGTTTCACATTTGATTGGAATGAACATATAACCTCTTTGCCATATGGTCAACAAAAACTTTTAGAAATTGTTAGAGCGATGCTTGCTCATCCAACAGTTATTTTAGTTGATGAACCTGCTGCCGGGCTTAATAAGCAAGAGCAAGAAAGAGTATCTTTATTGTTAAGAAAAGCTGTTGATAGTGGTATGGGGGTTGTATTGATTGAACACACTATGGAAATGGTCATGAACATCTGCGATAATATTACAGTTTTAAACTTTGGAGAAGTAATTGCCAAAGGAAAACCACAGGAAATTGCAACTAATCCACAAGTAATTGAAGCTTATCTTGGAGGTGAAAACGATGCTTAAAATTAATAATCTTCACGCTTACTATGGCCCTATTGAAGCGCTTAAAGGTATAAACCTGCATGTTGATGAGGGAAAAATTGTTTGCCTTATTGGAGCAAATGGTGCAGGAAAAACAACATTGCTTAATGCTATTAGTGGGATGGTATCAAAAACAGGCGAAATTTTTTGGGATGATATCGAACTTAGTAAGTTGAATAGTACAAAGATTGCTAAAGAAGGTATTATGCATGTTCCTTCAGGTCGTCATATTTTTCCGGGATTGACAGTTAAAGAGAATTTAGAATTAGGAAC
>JAAZJL010000030.1 GCA_012800355.1 Erysipelotrichia bacterium
AACAGTTATTAGTTACGCTCCTGAAGCAGAAGGAATTACTTATGGCAGTTTATATTTCAATGTTGAAGATTTATCTTTAGAAGATTGTCAAAATTTAACGGTTGTAATTAAGTTAATTACTGAATTAGCATCTAAAAAACATTCGACTAGTGAACTAGCGAGAATTAGAAACACTTATCTAGGTAGTTTTAATGTTTCAAATACTTTAGTTGCTCATGAACATGATAATGGTTATAAACATCTGGCAACTGTCACTTATTCTTGTTTAGATAACAACAATGAAATTGCTTTAGACATTGTTAAAGAGCATTTGTACGACCTTTTGTTTAATGATGAAAAAGCAGTATTAAATGTTTTAAGACA
Organism: Erysipelotrichia bacterium; assembly: GCA_012800355.1. Taxonomy (GTDB): domain Bacteria; phylum Bacillota_I; class Bacilli_A; order Erysipelotrichales; family Erysipelotrichaceae; genus UBA1783. The sequence goes on from JAAZJL010000030.1 coordinate 364, forward strand.
AACCAAGGCAATGATGGAAATGGAAATTTCAATGGCTGGTCATAGTTATGCTGGTAATAGAGCAATGGCTTCTGCTAGTGAGTTTGCGACAGTTAAAGAAATGGTTAGTGGATATAGTTTCTATAATTATGTCAAAGAATTGATTGCTAATTTTAATAATGAAAAACTTGAAAAACTTCAAAAAGTTTACAATTCAGTTTTCACTAAAAATCGTTTAACTTTAAGTGTTATGAGTGACAAAAGTGAAAAAATTATTAAAAATATCTTAGCATCAATTAAAGAAGATAATAGTCCAATTGTAAAAACAGATAAAGCAGTTATGGCTAAAGCTAATGAAGGAATAAGGGTTGCTTCACCTGTTGGTTATGCCGCAATGACAGCTAATGTCAGAGATGATATCAAAGATATTAAAGGTAATTTAGCAGTTGTAAATAAAGTTTTAGGGTTAGACTACTTATGGAATGAAATCAGGGCTAAAGGTGGAGCTTATGGTTGTGGTGTTTCTAGTAGAGCAAATAATATATTGTTCTACTCATTCCGTGATCCAAATCCAAGAAGATCAATTGATGTTTATAAAGCGACTAATGATTATTTAGATAATTTCTATAAAAATGTAGGCAGTATAGATAATTATATTATTGGTACTATTGGTGATAGCGATCCACTTTTAACCGCAAAAACTAAAATTAGTACAGGTAATGCTGAATACTTTGCTGGTTTAACTTATCAAGATAAATGCAATGTTAGAACGCAGATTTTAACTACTACTAAAGAAGATTTCTTAAAGTTAAAAGAAATATTCAAAAAAGTTAATGAAGAGGGCAGTATCTGTGTAGTTGGTGGAGCTAATTTACTTGACCAATGTAAGGATGTTATTGATAAAACATTAGATTTATAAAAAAGAATCTCACATTATAATGTGAGATTTTTGTATTTGAGAGTCCTTCTATAAAAATTACTTATAGCACTATTAAATATTGTTATGTAATATAAATTTGGTATAATGAATAAGTAGAAGGAAAACAGAATAGGTAGTTTATAAATGTGCCATTAAAAGTTATTAACTTTTTTGGAATATAAATAGAAAATAGAAGGGAGAAAAAATGAAAAAACTATTAACTATTATATTATCAGTTTTGATGCTTGTAGGTATAGCTGGATGTACTAAACCTGAAGTTGTAAATGAAGGTCCAGTTGAAATTACATATTGGCATACTTATACAGAACATCATAACGAATATTTAACTGGTATCGTTGATGAATTCAACGCATCACAAAATGAAGTAAAAGTAGTATTAGTTCAACAGCCTTATCAAGACTATGATGCTAACTTACTTCAAGCTTTACGTAATGGTGTAGGACCAGACATTTGTAGTCGTTTCCCAACAAATGTTGCTGACTATATTGATGAAGATTTATTGGTAGACTTTGCACCTTATATTAATGATGCAACTATTGGTATCCCTAATTTCAAAGAAAATTTAACTGGTTTTGTATATGGTGAAATTACTCAATGGGGTGATGGTGCTATTTATATGATTCCTAACATTTGTACTTCTGAAGTATTTTACTACAATAAAACTTTATTTGAAGAGTTAAATCTTGAAGTTCCAAAAACTTGGGAAGAATTAGAAGAAGTAAGCCGTGTTATCTATCAAAAAACTGGCAAACCTGGTTTTGGTACTGACAGTGCTATCGACACATTCCAAGGTTTATTAATTCAAAATGGTTCAGGATATATCAATGCTGAAACAAAGCAAATGGACTTAGATTATGATGTTGCTTTAGAACAATTAACTTGGTTAGCTGATTGTATTAAAGAAGGTATCTTCCGTTTACCTGGCGATGACTTCTATCTTTCAGGTCCATTTTGTTCAGGTGCTGTAGCTAGCTATATCGGTTCAAGTGCTGGTGTTGGTTATGCTACTATGAATAACGGAGCATTTGAAGTTGGATGTGCTCCAATTCCTCAAGCAGGCAAAGTTTTATATTCTTCAAGCTGGGGCGGTGGATTTGTTTGTTTTAAAACTACTGAAGCTAAAGCTAAAGCTGCTTATAAATTCTTAAAATGGTTCACTTCTACTGAAATGACATCTAGATGGGCAATCAATTTGGGTGCACTTCCAGCATATATTTCAGGTATGGAAACTGCCGAATATCAAGATTATATCAACACAAATATTGCTGCTGAAGCATTATATGCTAGTAAAGATTTTATCAACTGGTTAAATGCTATTAAAGGTTCAGCTGGTGTTCGTACAGCAATTGACAAAATGATCTCTGAAGCATGTTTAAATAATGTAGATCCAAAAACTGCATTAGATGACATGATTGCTGCTGCCAACGCAGAATTAAATCAATAATTAAATTTAACTGTAACCACACCTTTTTAAGGTGTGGTTACTTATAAATAAAGTTGTAAACGACGTTATTTTTTTAACGGTTAAATATAGAAATAATATTTGGGAGAATTATAAATGAGAGTAAAAGTACAAAACCTAACTAAAAGATTTGGTGAAGTAACAGCAGTTGATAATTTAACTGCTGAATTTGAAAGTGGCAAATTAATTGCTCTTTTAGGACCTTCGGGTTGTGGTAAGACAACCATGTTAAACATGTTGTCAGGTATTTTACCAGTAACTGAAGGACAAATATTTTTCGATGATAAAGATGTGACAGATTTAACTCCAGATAAAAGAGAAGTTGGTTTAGTTTTCCAAAACTATGCTCTGTATCCACATATGACCGTATTAGAAAATATTTGTTTTCCATTAAAAATAAAAAAAGTTCCAAAGGCTGAAAGAATCGAAAAAGCTAAAGAGTTTGCTAAGATGGTTCATATTGAAGAATATTTAAATAGAAAACCTAAAGAGTTAAGTGGGGGTCAACAGCAACGTGTAGCTATTGCTAGAGCTTTGGTAAAAAATCCTAAGTTGTTGTTACTTGATGAACCATTAAGTAACTTGGATGCTAAACTTCGTGTAGAAATGAGAGAAGAAATTAGAAGGATTCAAAGAGAATCAGGTGTCACTACTTTCTTTGTTACTCATGATCAAGAAGAGGCTAGTGCTATTTCAGATTACATCATGTTAATGAAACTTGGTGAAATGCAACAATTTGATAAGACTAGGAATCTATACAATCAACCCGCCAATCTTTTTGTTGCTGATTTTATTGGTTCTCCGACAATTAATCAATTACATGGTATTTATACTGAAGGTGGAATTAAAGTTGATGGTGATAATCAAATAATTAAAACTAACAATAAATGGCAAGTGGAAGAAGGATCTAGAGTAGTTTTAGCCTCTAGAGCTGAAGCTATTACCTTTAATGATAAAGATGATATTAAAACTAAAGTGGTTGAATATTATTTATCAGGTAAAGATACATTGGTTAATTTAAAAATTGGTTCATATAATCTTAGAGGATATATTGATGCTACTAAAGCAATTAAAATTGGAGATAATTTAAATATTGGATTTAAAAAAGAAGGTGTTTTCTTGTTTGATGAATTAACAGGAGAAAGATATTATGAGTAAATTTAAAAAAGTAAAGAAATATAAAAGTGATGAAAAAGTTACTATTAAAACCTTTTTGAAACCAACTATATATCTTTTGCCTTTTATGTTAGGTATTCTTGTTTTTACTGTTTATCCATTCTTTAATGCGGTTGCTATTAGCTTTAAAGAAGATTATAAAGTTATCTCTGATACTTTTTCTGGTTGGGGTTTGGGGAATTATCAAAAGGTTTTTTCTGACCCAACATTTATCAAAGCAATAATTAATACAACACAATATATTTTAGTTGTTGTCAGTATTTCGTTAGTTATTTCAATTCTAATTGCAGTTATGTTAAACAGTGTTGAAAAACTACAATGGTTATTTCAAACAGCCTATTTTATGCCAATGGTTACTTCAAGTGCTGCTATTGGCTTAGTGTGGCGTTGGCTATTTAACTATGATTATGGAATATTAAATTATCTACTGTCTTTATTTAATGTTGATGCCATTAACTTTTTAAACAATCCTCAATATTCGATGATAAGTTTATGTATTTATGGTGTGTGGAGCATGTTACCATTTACGATTATTTTACTTTTGGCAGGACTACAAAATATTGATCCACAATATTATACAGCTGCAAAAGTTGATGGGGCCAAAACTGTAGATATATTTTTTAATATTACAGTTCCTCTTTTAGCTCCTACTATCGGTTTAGTAGCGATTGTCAATATTATTTCATCATTTACAGTATTTGATGCTCTATATATGCTTTTTGGGGGTAAACCAGGCCCTGCATATAACTTGTATACAGTTATATTCTATTTATATGAACAATTCTATACTAAGTTAAAACTAGGCTATGCTGCAGCAAGTGCGATAGTTTTATTTGTCATCATTTTATTATTTACCATGGTGCAAAATAGAATTCAGAAAAAATATGATTATTACTAGAAGGGAGAATGACAATGAAAAATACAGAAAGAAATAAAAAAATTATACTTTATGTCATTTTAGCAATCGGTGCCTTTATTATGTTTTTCCCTTTCTTTTGGATGATTGTTACTTCTTTAAAGACAGGCTTTGAAGCCAATAAAGTTCCACCAACTATTTTTCCAGCCAAACCGACTTTAGATAATTATGTTTACGCTTTAAAAACAGCACCATTTTTAAAGTATTTTAAAAACTCTTTAATTGTTACAATTTTCTGTGTCACAATTACAATGTTTAATACTATCCTGGCTGCTTTTGCTTTTTCAAAAATGAAATTTCCAGGTAGAGATATTATTTTTGCTGCTTTGGTAGCTATGATGATGATTCCTTTTGAAATGTTAATCATCACTAACTATTCAACAATCGTTAAATTTGGTTTATATGATACAATAATTGCTTTAATTATTCCGTTTACTTCAAGTATTTTCTACACTTATATACTAAGGAATTTCTTTATGTCTGTTCCTGATAGTTTATACCATTCAGCTAAAATTGATGGTGCATCTGACTGGCAGTTTTTATGGGAAATTTTAGTTCCTATTGCTAAACCATCTTTAGTCACTATCGCTTTACTTAATGCTATCGCTTGTTGGAATAGTTTCTTATGGTCGATTTTAGTAATTAATTCTACCGAAAACAGAACATTACCATTTGGCTTATTTGCCTTTACCAACGAAACAGGCATTAGGTATGAAAGATTAATGGCTGGAGCAACAATTGTTGTTTTGCCAATGATTATCCTATTCTTATTTGCTAGAAAGAGTATTGTTACTGGTGTTTCTCGTGGAGGTTTAAAAGGTTAGTATGGCTTTAGTAAGAATTGATATTTTAAATCATGCAGATTATGGTGGAGAGTTTAGAGAACATGAAAATGCTCCAGGACTTGCCAAGTTTTATAGTGCAATTGAGTCTGTCAGAAGTAAAAATAAAGAGAACACTTTACTTTTAGATGCAGGTGATAATATTAATCGTGTTTTATGGCATGGAAAAGAGGTGTTTGAAGGATTAGATTTAATCAAAACAGATTGTATGGTTTTAGGGAATCATGAATTTGATAAAGGTTTAAAGCAACTAGAAGACAATATTGATTATATTAAAGATAAATTCCCCATCTTGTGTGCAAATATAATAGTTAAAGAAACTAATGATTTTATTAAAGGAGTTAAGCCATATGTAATATTAGAGAAAAATGGTATTAAATACGGAATTATTGGAGTTACCACTGAATATACTCAATATATGGTTGATTCAAATTCATTTTATAAATTTAAAGTGCTAGACCAAGTTAAAGCACTAAGAAAATATATTGTTGAAGCTAGGGAAATGGGAGCTGAAATAATTATTTGTTTAACTCATTTTCCATTTTACTTTACTAAAGATAGTGAATCTGGTGAGCTAATTGATGTTTTAAAACAGATTATTGATTTAAAACCAGATGTAATGATAGGTGGCCATATTCCAGGAGACTACGCTAGAGTAGTAATGGACTGTGCCATTACTAAAGGTGGATTTGGTGGTAAATCACTTCCGCATATTACTTTAACTTTTGATACTGAAACAAGGAAAGTTGTTGCTAAAGAATGTACTGTTATAGATGTGCTTCATGGCAATTTTGAAGTTAATCAAGAAATTCAAGAATTTGTTAATCGAGTAACTGGTCCTTATGAATATTATTTTTCAGAAGTTTTAGGTTACACAAATGAAGATATTAAAATGCGCTTATCAATTGAATCACCAATGGGTAATTTAATTTGTGATGCAGTAAAAGAATTTGTCGAAACTGATGTTGTGTATTTTAACTGTACTAGCTGTGGTCGCAAGATTTCTAAAGGTGAAATAACAAGGTTTACAATATCAAATGCTATGGGCTTTAATGACCCTCTTCAAAAAGGTTATATGAGTGGTCAACAAATATGGGATTTATTTGAATTAGTACATGAACCACAAAGATTTGGTAATAACGCTAATATCATGTTTTCAGGTTTGATAGTAAAAATTGATAATACAAAACCAGCATTTAGTAAAGTTGTAAGTATTACTTTACTAGATGGTTCACCTATAGATTTTAAAAAGTCTTATTCAGTAATAACAAGTGCTTATATGTCTTCTGGAGGAAATGATACTGGTAAAGTAGCTAATCAAATTAATTGGCAAGATACTAAAATTCCAATTCATGATGTTTTATTTAGTTATGTTAAAAAGCATAGAGAAATAAAAAGTCCTAAATTAGGAAGATACCCAATGATAGGACATCCAGAAAATGATAATTCACCATGGTAATAAAAGGAAGAAGTTAAAACTTCTTTTTTTTTGTCGTATTTTATAGTAGATATTTTTTGGGTGATTTAATCACAGAACTAGGTAGGTTCTAGTGATGTTGTCACAGAATAAAATTATTAAAGATGATATTTTATAATCATAGAAAACCTATAAACCTATAATAAATAAAATTTATAAAAATATAAACGACAAATGTAAAAAAGGAGATTATAAACATGTTAAAAAAATTAGTGGTAGGACTATTTCTAGCTCTTACAATAAGTGGAGCTGTTTCCCCGCATTTTGAGATGTATCCGATAACTGTTATTCAAGTTAATCCAGAAACAGGGGTAGAAACAAAAGAAATATTCAATGTTAGTATAAATGATAGAATAGTATATCAAAACGAAATATATGAAAATTTTACGGTAGATCAAATAGCGGTTACTTTAAGACCTTTTGAAACCTATAGACCAATATATAAGCCAAAAACTTATGCAATTACTTACATTGATGGTGATAATAAACATAGCTTTAACTATATTTATGGTCAAGATGTTTCTTTAATTAAACCTTTAGAAGATGATCGTCCATATGAATTCTTTTTAGGATATTATGATGCTAATGGAAACAAGTATCCTAATCGATTAGTTAAGCCAAGTGGTGATATCATTTTATATAGTAAGTGGCAAGGAAAAAAATATAATATAATTTATGATGGAGTAGTATCTGACACTTATATATATGGTGAAGGAAAAACTCTAACAAATCCTACTAAATCAGGATATAAATTTGAAGGTTGGTATTTAGATGGTAAAAAAATAACATCTATTGATAGTGTTACACATGGAGATATAAACCTTAGCAGCAAATGGGAAAAAATCGTTAGTTATAGTTCAAGTAAGTCAGTTAATTGGAAAGTTAATTATCGTGGGTTTAAAAACTACAATGAGATGATTAGAAATTTAGATGCTGGATATGTCGTCTATTATAAAGGCAATGTCTTACTTGGGCACAATCCAGGTGTGTTTAGTTGGCTGCCAAGAGTAAAAAAGACTGATACAGTTACTGTTAATGGTGAACTGTACAATGTTGCAAGAATATTTAAAACCAAATTTGCTGAAAAAGAATATAAAGCTTGGTGGCAACCTGGCGATCTTGCTTTAATAACTTGCTATGGCGGTGGATTAAATAGATTGATAATTATTTTAGAAAAAGCAAGTAATTAAGTTTTAAGGTATTATTGTCTAGTGTTAAAACTACAATAATAATTCAATATAGACAAAGACATATAAGATGAACTTCAGTATTTAGAAGTCCATCTTTTTTGTGTCTAATACTTTAAAGACAATTATCACAAATTAATAGAATGACATATTTCCAACTTTTTAAAAACTGAAAATAGCTATTTTGTTTTTTTTTAATAGTGCTATAATTAGAACATGAGAAAACAAAACGGTTTATTTGCGATTATAGTGATACTATTAGTTTTAATATTAGGTATATCTTACATATATGGTAAGTACTATTTTCCTAGTGCAAAATCGTACTCAGCATATTTAGAAATTTTCCAAGAATATGAGAGTGATGAAATTAATTCTATCTATATTGATTCTATTAATCATAGTGTTGTAATTAAACCAAGCAACAATGAAAAGATTAAGGTTTCATACTATCAAAAAGTTGATAATTCAAATACTTTTAAACTAGAACAAAAAGTTTTAAATATGGAATTTATTGAAAAAGTTGAGAACTTTGATTCTTTAATTTTCCAACCAGAAAGAAATGTGGCTGTAGTTACAATCTACTTGCCTCAAGATTGTATAATTGATATTAATGTTAAAACTATCATTGGCAGTTTTTCAATTAGTGATGTAAATACTAGAAATATAAACTTTAATAATATTACTGGTGATTATCTAATGAACAATGTAAACTGTAATAGCATCATTGTTTCATGTAATACAGGAGATATTAAAATGTCTAAGGTTATGTTCAATAGATTTAATGGATCTGTTGTCTCAGGAGATTTTGAATTTTCACTTATGGAAAATGTTGATGCATTTAGATTTGAAGTTACTACAACTTATGGTCAATTAAAACTAAACAACGGTTATGTATACGAGACAAATCTAGTTAATGAAATTGAAACAGTTGAAAAAAGTAATAGTTTAATTTCCAGTAGCTCCAAAGAAGGAAAGGTTTTTATTTTCAATACTTTAAGGGGAAATATCTCAATTAATACAATGGAAGAAAAAGAGAACACTGAAGAAAATATTGAAGCTAACTAGTAGCTTCTTTAATGTGTTTTGGGAGGATTTATGATAGATAAGATGATTGATGTGATTGCTAAAGAAGATAAGCAAATAGCTAAGGCAATTCAAAAAGAATTAGAAAGACAAAATCGTAACATTGAACTTATAGCTTCGGAAAACATTGTTTCTGAAGCAGTTTTAATGGCAACGGGGTCAGTATTAACTAACAAATATGCTGAAGGTTATCCAAACAAAAGATACTATGGTGGTTGCTATGTGGTAGATGAAGTTGAAAACTTAGCTATTGAAAGAGCAAAACAGTTATTTGGCTGTAAATATGCCAATGTTCAACCACACTCAGGTTCTCAAGCAAATTTCGCTGTATATCATGCCTTGTGTGAATTAGGTGATACTGTTATGGGCATGGCTTTAGATAATGGAGGACATTTGACTCATGGGTCATCGTTTAATTTCTCAGGTAAAAACTATAATATTGTTTTTTATGGGGTAGATAAAGAGACTTGTCAAATTGATTATCAGAAAGTTGAAGAAATAGCAAAACAGTGCAAACCAAAAATGATAATAGCTGGAGCAAGTTCTTATCCTAGAATCATTGATTTTAAGAAAATGGCCGAGATAGCTCATAGTGTTGGGGCGTATTTGATGGTAGATATGGCTCATATTGCAGGGCTAGTAGCTGCTAAAGTTCATCCTTCTCCAATTGGATATGCTGATGTGGTTACCAGCACTACCCATAAGACCTTAAGAGGTCCTAGAGGTGGAATGATTTTATGTAATGATGCAAAAATTGCTAAAAAGATTGATTCAGCAATTTTTCCAGGAATTCAAGGTGGACCACTTGAACATGTTATCGCTGCTAAAGCTATTTCGTTTAAAGAAGCCTTAACCGATGACTTTATTGATTATCAAAAGAAAGTAGTTGCCAATGCTAAGGCGATGGCTAAAGCAATTATTGATGGTGGTTTAGATTTAGTTACTGGAGGAACTGATAATCATTTAGTATTAATTGATTTAAGAAAAGCTAATATTACTGGAAAAGAAATGGAAGAAAGGTTAGATGAAATCTTTATAACAGTGAATAAAAATGTTATTCCATTTGACCCTGAAAAACCATCTATTACTTCTGGAATCAGAATAGGATCACCAACTGTAACTACTAGAGGCTTTACAGAAGAAGATTGTTATTTAGTTGGAAAAATAATCGTTGAAGCAGCAAAAGAAGATTTCCAAGATAAAAAAGAGCAGTTAATTAAACAAGTAATTGCTCTTACTGAAAAATATCCAATATATGGTAGATAAAAGTTAAGACCTCAGTTGAGGTCTTATTTTTTAATTTGAGCTAATATTTCTTTTAAATCATAGTCATGTACTTGACCGCGAATATAATAGTCATCATCTACATATCTAGGAATAACATGGAAGTGGATGTGGCCTATTGCTTGTCCTGCAGCTTCATTATTATTAGAAACAATGTTACATCCATCAGCATTTAGTTTATCGGTAAGTAAGATAGCTATTTTTTTACTTACTACAATCATATGTTTTAAAGTTTCTTCTTCAACATCATAGATATTAACATAATGTTTTTTAGGAATAATTAGGGTATGACCTTTTGTAGCTTGAGAAATATCCAGTATTGCCATAACAACATCATCTTCATAAACTAAATTTGTTGGTATATCACCTTTTATTATTGAACAGAAAACACACATTTTATTCTACCTCCCTATTTTCTATTTGATCAAATTCACTTAAAGGAATACTACTTGATTGAATATTTTTTAAATGCCTATTAATAGCTCTAGTTCTAGTTCCTACTAAACTATCTAACTCATCAGAAGTTTTTTGAATATATTGCTGGGCATTAGTTAAGACGCCTTCAAATTTTTCAAATTCAGTTTTAACTGAACCAAGCAAATTCCAGACTTCACTACTTCTTTTTTGGATTGCTAATGTTTTAAAGCCCATCTGTAAAGAGTTTAACAAAGCAGCAAAGGTACTTGGACCAGTGATGGTAACTTTATATTGTCTTTGTAAAACTTCTAGCATATTTAAATTACACGCTTCTGAGTATAACCCTTCTGTTGGTAAAAACATTATTGCGAACTCGGTAGTGTGAGGTACACTAATATATTTGTCGCTAATAGTTTTGGCTTGAGTTTTTAAAGTATTAATAAGTTGTTTTCGAGCATTTTCAATTTCTTGTTTATCTCCGTTATCAAGGGCATTTTGAATGGCAATATAATCCCTAGATGGAAATTTAGAGTCTACTGGCAAGTAGATAAAGCTATCATCAGTTGAAGGAAGTTTAATCGCAAATTCTACTTTTTCATTACTATCAGGATTAGTGTTGATATTTTCCTCATACTGTGAAGTATTTAAAATGTCTTTAATAATAGCTGACAGTTGAATTTCCCCTAAAATTCCTTTGGTTTTAACATTGGTTAAAACTCTTTTTAAGTCACCAACTCCAGTGGCTAAAGTTCTCATTTCTCCCAGTCCCTTATAAACATTTTCTAATTGCTGGGAAACAGTTTTAAATGATTGGCTCAATTTAGTCTCTAGAGTTTCTTGAAGTTTTTCATCAACTGTTTTTCTCATTTGTTCTAATTGTTTATTGTTGTCTTGTCGAATGCTATTGAGATTGGTTTCAATTGTTGTTCTTAAATTTTCTAATTTTTGCTCTTCAATTAAAGCATTAGAAGTTAAGGTTTTATTAATTGCTTCAAGTTTATTTAGTTGATGAGCATTATTTTGTTTTTGTGATTCTAAAAGATAGCTAGATAAAGATTTTAATCCTTCATTAATGTTTCTACTAGAATTTTCAATTCTTTCAATTTGCACATTATTATTAGCTTGTAGATAATTGAAAAGATTGGTTGTTAAGGTATTTAGTGAAGAATTAGTATTGTTGTTAATATCGAGCAAATATTTATTAAATCTACTATCAATAAATTTTTCCTGTTTATTAATTTTGCTAGTATTGATAATTAATAAAACGACAATCAAAAACAATAATATGCTTATAGTGATTAAAAGTATTTGATTGATATCTAATGAAAATGGCATTTTTATCACTCCTTGTATTTAATTATAAACTAATTGATGAAAAATTGAGAATGTTTAAGATTTTTTGATAAAATAATCTTAATAAAGTACTAGATAGATAACTATATATAGTATAATCAATTTAAGAGAGGAAGTAACTAAAATGAAAATAATAAAAAGACTAGTTTTGCCAATTTTGGTAATAGGTTTATTAATTGGTTTCATCTGTTTAAATCGTTATGAAGTAATTGGCTATAATAAACAGGTGATAACAATGTCAGTTTTTGACAGTATTAAGTTAGATATTTTAATTGTTTTGGAAGCTAAAAAAGAATTGACAGAGGGAAATGATGTAACGAAGATGAACAGTTCAAGAAGCTTTCGCAAAAAACTTACCAAGAAGCAATATAACTACTTTAATGCTTATGGTTTTTTAGGAAAAAATGATAGATGGCAGATGATTGATCCATTTGGAAAACTAGCTAATTTTATAATGGAATTGTATATAAAATATCAGTTAGAAGAAATTTATCAGATGTCTGTAGTATTAGAGGTAGAAGAATCATTACCTAAAAAAATAGTGGCTGATGCTAATTGGTATGCCATATGTTCCAACAACAAACTAAAAGAGGCTTTTGATTGCGTATCTATGCAGTATTCAGATGATGAAGAATTAACCATGTACGATTTTTGGATAGTTGAAAAAGGAAAAATTGAATTAAACACCGTTATTCAGTATGGTGGACTTAGGTTTAAGTTGGTTGAAATAAAGGGTGATGAATTTGTTGTTTTGTTTGGACAATTAAAAAGATAGTTAGTTTTTTATTATTTGTTAATGTATAATTGAAAAAAGGAAGGATATATTATGTCACTATTAAAAAAAATCGAGTACAATGCTCCAGTAACATTAACATTTTCATTAATTAGTCTAATAGTACTAATTTTGTACAATATCATAGGGGATGGTTTTTTATCATTTGCAGCCATGACTTATAAAGATAGTTTATTAAATCCGATGATGTATATCAGATTGATTACCCATATTTTTGGTCATTTAAGTTGGGAACATTTTCTTGGCAATATGAGTTATGTTTTATTGCTAGGTCCAATGGTAGAGGAAAAGTATGGCTCGGAAAAGCTATTGGTTATGATTTTAGCTACAGCTTTAATTGCGGGAATTTTAAATAATGTTTTATTTACTGATATAGCACTATGTGGTGCTTCAGGCATTGTGTTTATGTTAATTGTTTTATCTTCAGTTACTTCTGTAGAAAAGGGAAAACTTCCTTTGACTTTAGTGTTAGTAATGATTATTTATTTGGGAGCTGAAATATATAATGCAATAATGGTTACTGATAGTATTTCTCAATTCACTCATATTGTGGGTGGAATATGTGGTTCTATCTTTGGCTTAGTTTCTGATAAAAATAAAAAAGTGTAGAAAAAGTTAAAAATTAATGTTAAAAGACACCTGCAAAAATATTAGGCTACACGCCAAGATGCAAGGTGTTTTTTACTTTGTGTATTGAGAGAATAGCAATTTTGGTTTATAATAGAAGCGCAATAAAAAAGAAAATAGGAGGCTTATAGATGGCAAAAACATTTATGTCGATGGATGGTAATACAGCTGCTGCTTATGCTGCATATGCATTTACAGAAGTTGCTGCAATTTACCCAATTACTCCGTCTAGTACGATGGCAGAAGTAATTGACCAATGGGCGACACAAGATCGTAAAAATATGTTCGGTAGTGTTGTAAAAGTTGCTGAAATGCAATCAGAAGCTGGTGCTGCTGGTGCTGTGCATGGAACACTACAGGGAGGAGCTTTGGCAACAACTTTCACTGCTTCTCAAGGTTTATTATTGATGATTCCAAATATGTACAAATGGGCTGGTGAATTACTACCAGCAGTAGTACATGTAGCAGCAAGAACGATTGCTACTCGTTCATTATCGATTTTTGGTGATCACCAAGATATTTATGCTGCAAGACAAACTGGTTGTGCAATGCTGGCATCAAGTTCAGTTCAACAAGCTCTTGACTTAGGTTCAGTGGCTCACTTATCAGCAATTAAGGCTTCAGTTCCATTTGTCCATTTCTTTGATGGTTTTAGAACATCTCATGAAGTTCAAAAAGTTGAACCTTTAGAGTACGATTACTTAAAGAGTTTAGTTGACAAAGAAGCTTTAGAAAGATTTAAAAATAATGCTTTAAACCCACATGGAAATGCAGTTACCAGAGGTGGAGCTGAAAATGATGACGTTGTTTTCCAGGGCAGAGAAGCTCAAAACTTACATTTCGCTGCAGTAGCTGATATTGTCAACGATTATATGCAAGAAATTTCTAAAAAGACTGGTAGAGACTACAAACCTTTCACTTACTATGGTGCGCCAGATGCTGAAAGAGTAATTGTGGCTATGGGTTCAGTAGTTGAAACTATTGAAGAAGTTATTGATGTATTAGTCGCAAAAGGAGAAAAAGTTGGTGTAATTAATGTCCACTTATATCGCCCTTTCAGTGCTAAATATTTATTAAATGTTTTACCTAAAACAACTAAGAAAATTGCTGTTTTAGATAGAACTAAAGAAGTTGGTTCTCGTGAACCATTATACTTAGATGTATTAAGCGTCTTAAAAGATAAAGACATCGAAATTATCGGTGGTAGATATGGTATTGCATCAAAAGATACAGCTCCAAATCAAATTAAGGCTGTTTACGATGAGTTAACCAAAGAAAATCCAAAAGAAGAGTTTACAATTGGTATCGTTGATGATGTTACTCATTTATCATTAGAAGTTGATCCTAATTTTACAATTAGAGGAACTTATACTTCTTGTTTATTCTGGGGATTAGGTTCAGATGGTACAGTTGGAGCTAACAAAAACTCAGTTAAAATAATTGGTGACAATACAGATTTATATGCTCAAGCATATTTCCAATATGACTCAAGAAAAGCTGGTGGAGTTACAAGAAGTCACTTAAGATTTGGACCAGATCCAATTCAATCAACTTATTACGTTAACAATGCTGATTTCATTTCTTGTTCATTAGACTCATATGTCACTAAATATGATATCTTAAAGGATTTAGCAAAAGATGGTACCTTCTTGCTAAATACTACTATTGATCCTGATAAGATTGAAGAATATTTACCTAATAGAATGAAAGTTCAATTAGCTAAGAAAAATGCTAAATTCTATATTATCAATGCAACAAAGATTTGTGCAGAAATTGGTATGGGAAGAAGAACTAATACAACATTACAATCAGCATTCTTTGCCTTAAATGAACAAATTATGCCTTATGACAAAGCTTTAGTATTAATGAAAGAAGCTGCTAAGAAGTCATATGGTAGAAAAGGTGATGAAGTAGTTAATATGAACTACAAAGCAATTGATGCTGGAAAAGATGGACTAGTTGAAGTAAAAGTTAATCCAGAATGGGCTAATTTAGATCCTCATTTTGAAAAACCTAATACTGGTGATGCTTACATGGATGAACATGTATATGGATATAACTCATTAAATGGCTACAATATGCCAGTTAGTGCATTCACTAAATTTGGTGTCTTAGATGGAACAATGAGAAATAATGTTGCTTATAACGAACATAGAAATATTGCATCATTTGTACCAAAATGGACGCCAGAAAATTGTATCCAATGTGGATTCTGTTCATTTGTATGTCCACATGCTACAATCAGACAGTTTGCTTTAACTGAAGAAGAAGTCGCAAATGCACCATTTGAGTTTGCTACTATTGATGCAACTGGTAAAGCAAAAGGGTTGAAATATAGAATCCAAGTTTCTCCAGATAACTGTGTAGGTTGTGGACTATGTGTTAAGGAATGTCCAAGAGGTGCCTTAGAAATGGTTGATGTTCATTCAATGTTAGAAGAAGCACCATTAGCTAATTATTTATATAAAGATACTGAATACAAACAAGAATTAGTTGATGATACTCCTAAGGGAACTCAATTCTTGAAACCTTATATGGAAGTTCCAGGTTCATGTCCAGGTTGTGGTGAAACACCTTACTACAGATTAGTTTCACAATTATTTGGACCAGATATGATGGTTGCTAACGCAACAGGCTGTACTTCAATTTACAGTGGCTCAACTCCTTCAACTCCATTTGTTACAGATGCAGATGGAAATGGTGTTGCTTGGGCTAATTCATTATTTGAAGATAATGCTGAATTTGGTTATGGTATGGCATTAGCTAGAAACTATAAGAAAGCAATATTGTTAAAGATTATGGAAGATAATCTTGATACAGTAGAACCAGAATTAAAGAAATTGTTTGAAGATTACTTAGCAAACAATGGTAATAGAGCTGAAGAAAAACGTTTAGCTCCTCAAATCGAACAATTGGCTGCTAAATCAGCTAACGAAAATGTTCATAAATTGGCTAAAGAAGCTAGAGATTTAGTATCTGCATCTATTTGGATTGTTGGTGGTGACGGATGGGCTTATGATATCGGTTATGGTGGATTAGACCATGTTATCGCAAACGACTTAAATGTTAATATTTTAGTATTAGACACTGAAGTATATTCAAATACTGGTGGACAATCATCTAAATCTTCTCAAGCTGCATCTATCGCTCAATTTGCTGCTGGTGGTAAAGCAGTTGCTAAAAAAGACTTAGGTCAAATTGCTATGAGTTATGGTCATGTGTATGTAGCATCAATTTGTATGGGTGCTAATAGAATTCAAGCTATCAAAGCTCTAAAAGAAGCAGAAAGTTATAAAGGACCATCTCTAATCATTGCTTATGCTCCATGTGAATTACATGGAATTAAGAAAGGGCTAGTTAGACATCAAGAAATGCAAAAAGCAGCTGTTGAATGTGGATATGTTAATATTTATAGATTTGACCCTCGCAATGAAAAACCATTAACATTAGACTATAAGAATCCTGACTTTGATAAATTCCATGATTTCTTAATGGAACAAGCTAGATTTAACAACTTAGTCA